>JALGTY010000158.1 GCA_029821145.1 Candidatus Zipacnadia bacterium | reverse complement strand
GACAAAGAACACACAGCTCCATCGGCGGGCCGCGGTGTGCCAGACGATGTGGGCGGATTCGTCGCGCTGAATGACCCGGTAAGACGGTTCGGCGGCAAGCTTCTGCATCGCCTCAGGGGTCGCACGGACTACCAGCAGGTACTCATAGCTTGCGGCGACGGGGGCCTTGCCGTGGTCAATCCAGGCAGTCAGGAAATCCCCTTCTGTGTCCTCCAGGTCCTGGTAGTCCCGGCTCACCTGCTGCCTGCGTGCCACGGTTACCTTCTGCCCTGCGGGCAGGTAGTAACCAGTTTCTTGAATATCGAGGAACCAGTGCGGGTTTGCCTCGTCAAGCGTTTGCTGCTCCGGGAAGGCGGTGAAGTCCGCCCCATCAAGGGGGGTGGGGATGAACTCGCCCTGGTCGTCCTTTCGGAGGACCTTCTGGCAGAGAGTTGTCTGGGTAGGATACTCCGCCTCGTCGCAGGAGATGTCGGAACCCAGGCAGAGAACCTGATCGTCATTGAAGAACCAGCTCTTTCTGCCTGTGAGGGTTTTATCTCCAGGCATGGGCTGGTTCAGAATCATCGCGAAGACGCCCTGCTGCCCTTGATGTGAGAGTCCGCCCACGAAAGTCTCCGGTGAGTACACGTGGCCGCGAGAACGCCAGGCTTTGTCTATCTCTTCCAGCGGCACTTGTGGGACGGTGGTGCCCTCGAAGTGTCGCCAGTTCCAGCCGGCCGCCTCCCGACCACTTCCTTTTGCGCTGACAGGATTCCCGCCGGCCAGAATTTCCAGAGTCCCCAGGCCCTCAAAAAGGCCAAAGCAGTTCACTTTCCCCTGTCTCTCGCTTCCCCAGACATACTTGTTCTGGCCATGGACGCTGGCGAGCCAGTTGTCGCGGCGATGGGAAAGCAGAGCGCCGTATGGCATCACGAATGTCCCATTCGGGTCCGGCTCCGGCTCGATCCCCAGACTGCGATATGGTTCCTCATTGACTGCCTCAGGCACAAAACGTAGATACGCTGCCGCTACTTCCCGATCAGTTTCCTGCTTTCCGTCGGGCGTTCCACAGCGTGCCATGGCGTCGAATCCTCGCGGCAGGATGCTCGTGCAGTATTTGACGAATGGCTTGCGTCCGCTGAGTGACACCGGCACATCACGCTGATTGCAGAATATCCGCTGTGCGAGCATGGCCCGGCGAACCCGCTCATGCGCGTCCGGGCTCATGCGCCAGGGCGTGTCGCTTAGTTGTTGGAGCGTTGAAGCCAACCCCGGTATGGCCGCGAAAGCATAGTGGAAATAGTGACCGCCATGATGGTACGTGCAACCGTCAATCTTCAGGGCACTTGTTGGTTGCAGGATTGACCGCTCCAGCATCGCCTTGAAGGCATTCAGCCAGCGGACCTGCTCGGCCGGTTCAACCTGCATGAGACACGCCCGAAGCAGTCGGGGTACGGTAAGAAGGTGGAAATCCATGTGGGAGGGGGGGGCAGCCTCGGCGAAGATCACGCCGCCGCCCCAGTTCCAGAGGAAGTAGTCACATTGGCGCGCCAATCGCCCCGCCTTACCCAGAACGTTGTGCATCCGGAACACGGCGTCCGCCCACGACCCTCCATACCACCAGTTCCAATGGAAGCCGGCGCCTGCCTGCATTCCCTGGTCATAAAGGTAGTCTTCAATGAGAAGAAATGCTTCAGCCAACCGCCTGCGCTGCTCCGCATCATTGCTGGCCCGATATGCGTCCGCGAGCTGATTGGCAAGCCTGCTCATAAGTCGGGGGCACTGCATGCCAAACGCTTCGGGGCCGTGCTCATCAATCCAGTAGTCCTGGTCCTTAGCTCCAAGGTCCCCGAAATCGCAGCAATACTGAAGAAGGCGATCAATCCCAGGCCCCCCACGCACGCCGTGCTCATCGCGCACAACGCCCAGCGCCTTGACCTTGTCACAAAGGCCCTTCACCCGCGCTTCGTCAATGCCTGGCCCCTCAGCGGGCCCCAACAGCTTGCGGATGCCCGCCAGTTCGGCCTCAGTCACGCGCTCAGGTTTGGGGAAGCGCTGCTCGTCCGGCACAGGCGGTCGCCACTGCGCCTCCTTCTCAGGGATAAGCGCGCGACTCGGGTAGGTAAGCGTGTTGTACTTGATGAGATCTATGAACACGGTCCCCTTCTCCGTCTCAGTCGGCGCGACGATGCGGATGTTGTCCACCTGCGCCGTCGGCTTGCCGTTTGGGAAACCGTGATAGGAGGGACGCCCCTGCCGCCAGCCGGTGAACTCCAGCGGAAACCGGAAGGAGCCGGTGACTTTGTCTCCCTCGCGGAACTCAAATACCAGCGCATCTGAGATTGGCTCTTCCATATACACCCACACGGCGAAGGAGGCCTTGCAGTGGAAGCCACCGACGCGAGCGACATCCCCGATGCCGTGGTGGATGACTAACTCGTCGCCCTTGGACCAATCCCAGCGCAACGAATTGCTGCCCTGCTTGCTGTGCCACGGACTGATGCTCAAACTCTCGGCGTCGCCCTGCTGGCCCGAGGCCATGGTGCAGGCAGCCAGGACAAACGTAAAGGCCACGAACATTGCACTCATGTTACTCATCTGACTCCTCTCGATCGCGTGACGGCTTCTGTCGCTCCCGCATTTCTCGTACGCGCCGGTGTCTTTGCCAGGTGAGTAGCTACGCAGTTCTAGAACATTCCGAGGGTGCGCCGGTCAATCATGAAGAACGAAAGGACGATGAAGATGACAACGAACGTAATCGCCGCGCACACCAGCGTCGGCGGGCCCGAGCGCAGCACTGGCGGTACTGCCGTGTCGAGTACCGTGAACTTGCTGCCGGTCTTGGCGCGCTGCTCCTCGATTAGCGCAAGCGCCAGCGACTGCGTCAGCGACGCCATCAGCTCCGACTGTACCTGCTGCTGCCGCTTGAGGGTGGCGTATTCACGCGCTACCGGCGGCAGTTCGGCCAGCCGGCCCCTTGCGGCCGCCAACAGAGCAGCGTGTTTTGCCTGCCGTGCCCGCGCCCCGGCCAGGCCGATCTCCAACTCCACCACCTTGCTCACCAGCCCGTCATACACCGGATTATTGGCCTGGCTTAGCTCCTGCCGCGTCTCCTGCTGCACTTCTTGTACCTGCTGCTCGATGTTGTCAATAGCCGCTTGAATCTGTGCCACGTCGCGGTGCACGTCCGTCTTGCCGTGTGCCAGCTCGGTCGCCATATCAATCCGCAGCTCTGCCAGCTTCTGCTCAAGCTGGGTGATCACTGGGTTGCGCAGCTTCACAACCTTCGCTATGTGCAGCGCGTCCACGTCCTGCAACTGCCCACGCGCGATCCCCAGCGAGCTGGTCACATCATCAGCCTGCGCCGAGGCATCGGCCAGAGCCTGTTGGGCCGCCTTTATCCGGTCAACGATGCGCAGCGCCTTGTCACTGGGGTCGAGCAGATGATACTGCGTCTGCAGCTCCTGCAGGCGGTCTTCGCTCTCCTGCAACTCTGTCGCAAGCTCCTCTTTGGCTTTTGCGACAAATTCACGGTTATTGCCCGCCTGCTGCAAGCCCGTTTCCGCAAGATAGCTTTCCAGTTCGGCCAGATAGCCGTTGGCAAGTTGCGCACACAGTTGCCTGGCCTCTTCCATGCTCAGCGGCGCCCCCAGCGCGAGGCCTGGGTTGCGTGAGCCTTGCCATGTGACGGCGATGCTCAAGCCCCCACCCAGAGGTTGAATCCTAGTCATGTGGCTCAGTATCTCGGCCGCCCAGTCATCGTCCATCGCCAACTTCTCGCCCAGCTTGTACTTCTTCACCAACCTGTCGCGGATTTCGCGGCTGCCTAGAATCGCCCACAGCCGGTCCTGCTCGGACTCCGCCGTTACTGTGCTGCTTTGTGGAAGCAGCTTCGCAACGACATCAGCCTGATCGTTGAGCAGCAGCGAGCTGGTCGCCTGGTAGCTGCCCGGCCAAATGGAGTAAACCACAACGCCGGCAACAAAGCCACCCAGCAGGCTCAGCACCACCACATGCCACCAGTGCAGCCGGTCAGGCAGTCTTGACTTCCTATTGCGCGCAGACGATGCCACGGACTACATTCCTCTCCTCAAAAGACCAGAGCCGCAGTGGCCAGCGTGACGATGCTCTTGAACCACTGCTGCCATTTACTTTCGGTGCGGACGGTGCGAACGATGTGCTTGGTCGGCACCACGATTACATCGCCGGGTTGGATGCTTGTATTGAGATTGATTGGTGCCGCTGAGCCGTTGGCATGCACCACAACCATCCGCTCGCCGGCGGCATCCTCCCGGAAACCACCCGACGCATTTATGTATCCAGCACAGTTCCGGCCCTTGACGTAGGGCACTGCGCCGGACCGGGGCACTGCCCCCAGCACGGTAACGGTATTGATGCGGCGCGGCACAACCACGGTGTCGCCCGGCTCGAGTTCCATGTTTCCGGACTTCCCACGCGTCGCGAACAACTCCGCACCATCAACCGGAATGGCCGCCACCCAATCCTCCGGGTTTACCGCACGCGGCGGCAGCACGATACTTACTCCGCTGGGGCTGCTGAACACAGAGCCCAGGCTCTGCGCGACTGTGGCGTTCATAGCGCTGGCCTGCTGCGCAGTATCCACCTGCATGGTCGGCTGCCGCGTCTCCTGGTTGACGGATTTCAGCAGCCGCTCCAGGTCTTCGGCCTGCGCCTTACCCATCGCGGCACCGTGACGGCGATAAACCACGATACCATTCGGGTTGGCGTCCTCCAGCAGCCCGTCACCATCCTCAAGCAAATCAAACACGGTATAAGGCTCCCTGCCCGGCCGCCCCTTGATGACATAGCTGCCGGGCTTAGCCACGCGCCCCTGCAGATAGATCAAATCAGCATGTGCCTTGAAATCGCCCCGTCCGGTCACAGATACGGTGTCATCATCCGAAAGCACTGTGTCCGGCTCGACGGTGTACTGCTCGGGCCCGCCGATGAGTCGCAGCGTCACGGTATTGGGCTTGCCTTCGAAGCGCCCCCGGGTGAGCTCAACTGCAGGTCCCGCTCCCGGCTTGAGGCCACCGGCGGCGAAGATCGCGTCGCTCACACGCATGCCCTCGCGCCGAGCGTAGTCGCCCGGGTTGCCCACATAGCCGGCCACATGGACCAGCGATGCCGGCCCGGCTTCCTCCTGCGGCATGACGGTGAGGATGTCGCCGCGCTGCAGGACAATATCGGCTTCCCCTTTGCCGTCAATGGCCTCGTGCAGGCTCACGGCAATAACCTCATACGTATTGTCCGGGGTCAGCCGCAGCAGGTCCGCGCGCGCCATGTACGCCTCGGGCAAGGCCCCGCCGGCCTGCAATAGCAGGTCGCTGACGCGCATATTCACCATCCACTGGTAGCTGCCGGGCTTCGCCACTACGCCCCTGATCTCAACCTCATTCGCCGGCTCGACCTCGTCCTGCCCGAAGATCCGTATCCAGTCCTTCGGCTGCACCCGAATTTGCACTTCCGCACCGCCATAGTACTGCTCGCGCACATCGAAGCTGATCATCTCCACGTGCCGGCTGTCGTCGAGGCGCGTCAGCAGGCCGCGGCCCATGTGCGCGTCACCCACCATGCCCTCTGCGGCACGCAATATCGAACCCACGGTCGCATCGGGGCCGACCGGATAGTACCCCGGTCGTTTCACAGCACCGAATACCTTCGCGACATTGTCGCTCTGCGGCAGTATCTCGTTGACCACCAGCACGTCGCCGTCTTTGATAGGGCGCTGCAAATCCGTGCTAGCCGGGTCGGACACGTTGATGTTCACCAGCACCCAGTCGCTGCGCCCGGCTGTTTGCCAAAGCTGCACGACCGGCCCATAGGCTGTCGGCTTCAGCCCGCCTGCCATTTCGATGGCCTCAGCGACCGTCACCTCGCCTCTCAATTCATAGCGTCCGGGCCGCCGTACCTGCCCCGCCAGTCCCACCTCCGCCTGCACCGGCGGGATGAACAGCGTGTCACCCGGCTGCAGCAGCACATCCTTATCGCGCCGGCCGGTCAGCAGATAATCATAAAGGTCAATCTCCACCGCCTTCTGCCCCACGCGGTTGAGTTGCAGCCGCCGGAAAGAGCCGATCTCAGACGGCCCGCCCGCCGCGTACAATGCAGTGAAGACCGTCGCCGTTCCGACCAGCGCATACTTCCCGGGCCGCATCGCGTCACCGGTGACATAGACCTCCACCGTCCGCTGCTCGGAGACCACCAGGGTCACGGTCGGCTCCGCGTACACGCGGCCGTACGCCTCCGCAAGCACCTGGCGCAGCCCCGCCAGCGTCTGCCCCGCCGCGGTCACCTTGCCCAATTGTGGCGGGAAGACGAAGCCCTCGGCGCTAACGGTCAGTGTGTGGTCAAGCTGCTCCCAGCCGCGCGCTGAGACCCTCAGAGAAAGCTGGTCGCCCGGACCGACTACATAGTTCGGCGGCACCGGCGCGTTGGCCGCCGGCGCTCCCGCCGACTGCGCTTTCCGGTCCGCTTCTGTCTCATCAACATCTACAGCGGCAGCGAATAGATTCGCCCCAAAGCGCGGCAGCGCCTCGAAAATCTCTTGCGGTGGCCGCTGCAAGTCAACTTCAGCCGTTTCCTTCTCACCCACTCCGCACCTGGGCGTCACCTTCACATCCACGGCATCGGTTGACTCGGTCACCACGCTCACCGCCGTGCGCGGCTCGGTCACCGCCGGCTTGTCCGGTTCGGCCGCCATCAGTGCGCTAGTGAGGCAGGTTGCCATGAATAATGATATGAGCGCTATAGTAATGCTGTGGGACTTGACCATGTCGGTCATCCTTTTCGAGCGGCACGCAACTTTGCGCCTTTTACTCGACCTCATAAAGTAAACTGCAGCGGCCATTAGATGCCTTCCGGCAGCCGCTACTTTGTACTCAGACTTCCCGGATTATCCTGTTCGCGCATCTGACATGATGCTGAATTGCGCCTAGCATACCACGCTTCAAAACGCTTGTCCACACCAGTATTGCGCTTCCGAGAAATTGGTCAAAGAGACTATTCCCCGGGGCCGCGATATTGCCTGCTATTTGTATTATTCCCGCACCAATTCTTCGCCTGTTGCTCGCCACCTGCCCGTCACCTTCCACTTCCCGCCCCAGCTTGTTTCCCGTCGAGGCTGACCGTTGTGCTGCACTATTGGCCAGCACCTTGAGCGCGTGACGAGCTGTACCCAAAAAAATATTTCAGAAAAAAGAGGTCACCAATTCTTTCAAAAGGAAACTCCCCGCGAAGGTATTCGTCTATATGAGGCGAATAGGCCTGGCGGTATTGCTTGAGATGCACGGTAATTGACGGTCGCGGGTCATAAGGAAAAGTACCGATGTCCAAACTTGTTCCCGCGGTCTGCCCATGTTGTGGGGCGGGCTGCGGGTTATATTTGGAATCTGAAGACGGCAAACTTGTCTTGACTGCGCCCAGTCGGGCCGATGCTGTTTCCGAAGGTCGGCTCTGTATGCGTGGCTGGCAGGTCGGCGACATGGTGCGCAGTTCTCTGCATCTCGGCACACCCCTTGTTCATGGCTCCCCTGCCTCCTGGGATGAGGCCCTTGACCGCACTGCACAGCTTCTCCAGCCGATGCTCAACGGGCCTCAGCCTCGGCTTGGCGTACTGACTGCCGGGCACCTCACCAACGAGGAAGGATTTGCCGTCGCGCATTTTGCCAGGGATGTGCTGGACACCCCGAACATAGACAACTTCGGCAGAAGTGTAGATGGTCCGACTATCTGGGGACTGGAGCAGTCCTCCGGCCGCCCATACGAGCGACCGCCATTGCGCGATCTGGTCAATTACGACCTCATTGTCTGTCTCAACTCGAATCTCGGCTATCTCAACGCGCAGGCTTGCTCGTGGGTAGCCCGGGCCCAGCAAATGGGCGCTTCGTTGGCGGTCGTTGACCAGATTGACGATGGGCTCGGCCGGCTGGCCGATCTTTACTTGAAACACGCTCCGGGGGCCGTCACAGCGCTCCTGCATCTGCTCGCTCAGACGCTGGAGACCGACTGCGGCGCCGAGATCTCAGCGGACCTGGCCGACCTTGGGCCCGAGCAACTGGCCCACGATTTTGCCCGGCTCGTCGAGATGCTCAACCAGAGCTCAAAGGTCGCCATAGTCCTCTCCACCCGAGCCTTTTCCACGCCCCATGCCGGCATGGTTGTCGGCGAACTTGCTGCCCGCATCAACGCCTGCAAGGGCGACGTAGTGGAGGTCTTCGCGGTCAATGGCACTCCCAACTCCGTCGGTCTGGGACACATGGGGGTCGTGCCATATCTGTCGGAGCAGCCTGGCAACGGCGGCCTGGGCCTGTTCGAAATGCTCGACGCAAACCTGCACCACCTCGACGGGCTAATCGTCATCGCTGAAGAGCTGATGAGCTGGCTGGACCGGGACGGCATGGACGAGCTCAGGGACATGCTGGATGTCGTCATCGTGGTTGACAGCTTCCGCACCGCTACCGGCCGCATTGCCGACGTGACTTTGCCCATGTGTGGCTACGGCGAGCGTGAAGGCAGCTTCACCACCCTCGACGGTAAGGTCCGCTGGAATGGTAAGGTGGTGGACCCGTGGCGACAGTGCCGATACCTCCCGCAGATCCTCGCAGAGTTGACGCAGCGCCTGGGACACGAGCCCGGCCCGCACACCGTTGATGAGATATGGCACCAGATCAACGGCCAGATCGCCGGCTATCAGGATATATCGCCAGCCACCCTGCGCGAACGCAACGAACTCGATGTAAACCTGCAGGCTATCCCGCCGAACCAGGATTACAGCATCGTGGAACAGAGCGAGTATGCGCCCATCGAGGTCGCTGACCCCGAAAAATGGCAATATACTCTCATGGGCCGATATGACGCCCACTGGTGGATATACGACGGGCGCATGTGGTCACTACCATTGCTTTACCGCGAGATGCGCGACTGGCGGGCCAGCCATATCATGATGAATCCTGACGACATGGAGAAGGACGAACTCAGACCGGGCCGTCCCGTCATCGTCGAGACCGCCAGGGGCCGGGCTGAAGTCGTTGCTCATCCCTACCCCAATCTCCAGGAGGGATCCATTATTCTGCCGGCACACCAGAGGCACCTCATGGAGAGCCTCATGGGCCCGGCACGTTGCGACAGGCGCAGTTGCGCACTCGTTTATAGTCGCACTCCCGCCAGAGTGAGGAGGGCCTGAGATGGACGGCCAGGTGGAAACCTACGTACTTCAGGCCCACAGACTCCCCCACGCCCTCCAACAGCTCTTTGAGCTGGGAGATCGCATTATTGCACCGACTTGGGCCCAGAAGGGCGACATCTTTTTCCGCCAGGTCGAGAACCCGGCGGAGATCGAACTCGATTTCGGCAACTCCCTGGTCTCACCTGTCGAGCATCTGCGCCCATCCAAGGAAGTCTATTTCGAGTATTCTCTCAAGGACGACGCGCCGCCCCAGATTACCCCGCCTACTCCTCCCAGCCCATTTGTCATCTTCGGCATCAGGCCCTGTGACGTTGCAGCCGTCCAGTGTCTCGATCACTTCTTCCTGGAGCGCGAGCCGGCTGATACGCTCTACCAGCACCGCCGTCAAGCCGCCACTCTCATCGCCATGGCCTGTGTCGAACCGGCGGCAGAGACCTGTTTCTGCCCGTGCTGCGAGGGCGGCGGGCCGGTCAGCGAATCCGGCTATGACGTACAGTTGACCGCCGTAGGCGACACATACCTCGTTGAGATCGCCACCGAAAAAGGCGAGCGCATCCGGCAGCAGTGGCGCGAACTCCTGGAGCCGGCTACACCCGAAATCATCCAACTACGCGACGCGCAGAAAGACAAGGCCATCCACGAGCTTTTCGAGGTCCAGGCAAATCT
>JALGTY010000157.1 GCA_029821145.1 Candidatus Zipacnadia bacterium | reverse complement strand
GAGAACGCGCAGGCATTCTCAGGTTCTACAAAACGCGTGGCTCGGCCTGACCTGCGCCAAGCGCAGGTCAGGTGAGAACGCGACAGCGTTCTCAGCTTCCAGCCCGAGGTCGTTGCGGAGTGGCTCAGGTTTCCAGTCCGACTCCGTTGCCGTTCTCCCCTCTCCCCCAGGGAGAGCGGGTACCCACTCCAAAGGAGTGGGTGCGGGGTGAGGGCGAGCCGTTGCCGTAGCCTTCTGGAGGGGCAGCTGAGAATGCGCAGGCATTCTCAGGTTCTACAAAACGCGTGGCTCGGCCTGACCTGCGGCGCAGGCATTCTCAGGTTCTACAAAACGCGTGGCTCGGCCTGACCTGCGCCAAGCGCAGGTCAGGTGAGAACGCGACAGCGTTCTCAGCTTCCAGCCCGAGGTCGTTAAAGCTATTACAGTGTGTTACCTTGCGAAACTGACCAATAACAGCTACACGCGCCGACGAACGCTCTGGCAGATTTGCAGCCCCACACGATGGGAGGAGATAGGTCGTGTCGGACAAAGATTCTGAGCAGCCAACCTCGGCCGCAGATATCCGGATGGTTGATGTTACGAGCAAAGAGCCAAGCCGGCGGCGTGCGACGGCGGCCGCCGAGGTAAGGCTCGCGGCAGACACCGTGGAGCGCATCCTCAGCGGCCAACTCCCGAAAGGCGATGTGACAGCGACCGCGCGACTGGCGGGCATCATGGCGGCCAAGCAAACTCCCCAACTGCTGCCTCTGTGTCACAGTGTGGCCTTGACCCATGTCGGGGTCAACCTTACACCGATCCCGTCCTTGGAGCGTGTCTGCCTCCAGGCTGTCGCTACGGCTGTTGCCAGAACCGGGGTGGAGATGGAGGCGCTCACTGCGGCAGCGGTCGCTGCCTTGACCGTCTATGACATGTGCAAGGGTGTGGACCGCGCGGCGGAGATACGACACGTCCGGCTGCTGACCAAGGCGGGCGGCTACAGCGGCTGCTGGCGAGCCGACGGTGTTGGTCGGGTGGTAGCTGTTTCGCTCAGCGAGCAAAGGGGCACCAGGAAGCACAACGTTGAAGAGATAACACTGGACACTGACATGGGCGTCCGCGGCGATGCCCACGCCGGGCCCGGTCTGCGCCAGGTGAGCTTGCTGGCGAATGAGAGCATCGCCACCGTTCGGGCGCGGGGCCTGGAAGTCGGGCCCGGTGACTTTGCGGAGAATATCACCACCGAGGGCCTGGCTCTGCCCTCACTGCCTATCGGAACTCACCTGCTGCTGGGCGCTTCGGCGGTCGGTGCAGTCACCCAGATCGGCAAGGAATGTGAGTCGCCCTGCGAGATTGGCCGCCAACTGGGGGACTGCGTAATGCCCCGGGAGGGCATTTTTGTGCGGGTTGTCCAGCCTGGCAAGTTACGAGCGGGTGACCTGATACAGGTCTTGACCGACTAGAGGCTGTTTCCAAGCCTGGCGTGGATGGGGGGACTGTCCCTTCAGGGGCTGTCCCTTGGGTAAGAAGTAGCAGCGTCTTTCCCGCCTGTGAGTCTAACGCCTTCGCGTGGCACAGGCTTTCCAGCCTGTGAGTTTCCTGCCGTTGCCGTTTTCCCCTCTCCCTGCGGGAGAGGGGAATGCAAGGGGTGAGGGCGCCGTTCCTAGCGCTCGGCTGATCAAATGTCGTGGGTGCCTGCTTGTGGCTGTACCTCACCTTGCTCCGCCGCAGGCCAGCCTCTGACGGGGATCCAGTGGCTGCCTTCTCGGATGACGAACAGGACGCACTTGCCCTCACATAGCGCCGGGCGTAATCCGTTTGTCGCAATAATTTCTCCCTCAGTTACAGGTTGTCCGCTTGCCTCTCTCACCTCGGCGATACCGGCGTCTTGTGCCTGGGGAATAGACACCGGCCCCTGCAGCGCCCGCACCTGGCCGACCTCGACGAAACGCCCGTCGTTGCCCGAGCTGGCCAACGCAGCCGCCGCCAATGCGCCAATGATTCCATGACCATCGCCTGCCACTGACCGCAGGACAACACCGGCTGCATCGGCGGCCTGCCGGGCTTCCTGCATCGTCACCACTCTGCGCTGAGCGGCCCGGCCCAGGGACACAGCCGTTAGTGCCTCAGCAGTCCCCTGACACAGGCCAGGGTTGCTTCCCGGGCAGCAATGCTCGGCGACCCACTCGGTCGCATAATCAAGCAGCTCATCAGACCTCACCTGCAAGCGGATCAGGTGGATGGCGTTGGCACTGTTCTTGCGCGTATAAGGGATTTCCGGTAAGATAGCCAACTGGTGTCGGGTAACGCCCCGGACTTCGCAGCAATTGGCAAGCGCCTCGGCCAGGCCCCGGCACAGCCGTCCTGTACCGCCCTGTTCCGCTGTGTCCGTATCGTCCACTGCGATGATGAATTCGGCCATGATCTTTTTCACTGACTATCTGTGGTTGTAGTGAACACGCTAGTTCCGGGCGCGGGCTAGGTTCACCACTCAGCACGCCCCCTCCTTCTCTTGTGGCACGCGTGCTTTGTTACGAATTGAAATAGACGAAGAAGGTGTCCGGTCAACAAACGAAGAATAAGCAAGCGTTCACCTGGGCGGCACGCTTCCATCATCCCTCATCTGCAAAAGAAGGTCATGCGCCTCGGGACGGCGAATAGCGCGTCGGCGTGTTGCGATTGCCGGCGGGGAACTTGTGAGCAAATGAAACAAGCAGACATAAATTGGGTACCCAGCATTTGTCCATTCTGCGGCGTCGGCTGTGGGTTCCTGGCCGGCGTTGACCGCGGTCGCCTGGTCGCTCTGGAGTACCTGACCGAGCATCCGGTGTCCGAGGGTGCGCTTTGCCCCAAGGGCAATGCTGTGCTGGACACGGTGCACCACGCCGACCGCCTGCTGCATCCGCTCAAGCGAGTCGGTGAGGGCTTCGAACGCATTTCGTGGGACCAGGCTCTGCACGAAATTGCCGAACAGATTCTCCAAATCAGGGAGGCGCACGGCCCCAATGCTTTGGCCTTCTTGGCTTCTGCCAAGTGCAGCAATGAAGAGAACTATTTGATGCAGAAGTGGGCCCGTGTACTGGGCACCAACAGCGTGGACCACTGCGCGCGTCTATGCCACGCCTCTACTGTTGCCGGCCTCGCCAAGACCCTTGGCGCCGGCGCGATGACCAACCCGGTCACTGACACGGTCAACGCCGATTGCATCTTCGTAATCGGCTCCAACTTCGCAGAATGTCATCCTGTGGCTGCTCGTTGGGTTGGGGATGCACTGGAGCAGGGAGCCTTCCTGATGGTGGCCGACCCGAGGGTGACCCCGACAGTGTGGCATGCTGATTTGCACTTGCAACTGCGCCCCGGCTCCGACGTCGCTCTCATCAACGGGATGATGAAGGTCATCGTCCAGGCGGGCCTGCACAACAAAAAGTTCATTGCCTCGCGCACCAGTGGGTTTGAACAACTGCGCGAGCTGCTTAAGACCGTGGAACTTTCGGAAGTTGAAGAAATCACCGGCGTGCCCGCGGATGCCATCGAGGAGGTAGCCCGCCATTATGCCACAGCACAAGCCTCGGTGATTGTGTGGTCAATGGGTATCACCCAGCATATCACAGGCACTGACAACGTCATGTCTCTGGCCAACCTGGCCCTCATCACCGGACACCTGGGGCGTCCCGGGACAGGCCTGATGCCACTACGCGGCCAGAGCAACGTACAAGGCGCCTGCGACGTGGGTGCGCTGTCTAATGTCTTGCCCGGTTACGTTCCGGTGACTGATTTCGAGCGCCGTCGCCAGATCGCCGCGAAGTGGGACGTAACTGAACTGCCCGCGACGCCGGGACTGACCGTCGTGGAGATGATGAACGCCGCGGCCTCTGGTGGCCTGCACAGCCTCTATGTGATGGGCGAGAACCCCATGGTCAGTGACCCGAACGTGCAGCACGTGCGCCAGGGCCTGGATAACCTTGACCTGCTGGTCGTACAAGACATCTTCATGACCGAGACCGCTGAGCTGGCCGATTACGTGCTTCCCGCAGCACTGTGGGCGGAGAAATCTGGAAGTTACACCTCCACCGAGCGCCGCGTCCAGTGGCAGCCAACACTCGTTGCGCCGCCCGGAGAAGCGCTGCCGGACTGGGAAATCATCTGCGAGATGGGACGCCGCACAGGTTATGCCGACCAGTTCGCACTTGCATCGCCCGGAGCTATCCTGGCGGAAATCAACACCGTGTCACCGGCTTACGCGGGCATAACGCCCGAGCGTGTCCAGGCTCTGGGCGGTCTCATTTGGCCCTGTCCCGATGAAGATCATCCTGGCACACCGATCCTGCACGAGGAGAAGTTCGGCACTGAAGACGGCCTCGGTCACATCACGTCTGCTTCGTACCGGCCCCCGGCGGAGACGCCTGATGAGCAATACCCCTTGATACTGACCACCGGTCGCCTGGTGCTTCATTACAATTCCGGTTCGATGACTCGCCGTACCAAGGCCCTGCTCAGCCGTGAGCCCCGACTTTTTGTGGAGATCTCCGCAGCCGATGCCGCCGAGCGCGGAATTGAAGATGGCGACCTTGTCCGCGTGGCCACGCGTCGCGGACACACTGATTGCGTCGCGCGAGTGGTGCCGACGGTGGCGGCCGGCGTCGTTTTCATGCCGTTTCACTTCTCAGGCACCAATATATTGACTTCTGATGCACTCGATCCGACCGCCAAGATTCCAGAATACAAAGTCGCTGCTTGCCAGATCCACAAGTCGTTCCAGTGACAACAGAGGACATTATTGCTTGGACCGCGAACAGACCAGTCAATGCTGGAGCAGTGACTGTATTGGCATTTGAAATATCGCGCAACAGCCGCCCTCAGCGGAGTTCGCTATGAACGTGCTTTACCTTGATCTGAACCGCTGCATTTACTGCCGGGCCTGCGAGGTGGCCTGCGAACGGGAGCACGGCGGCGTCTCCCGCATCTTCGTGACGCTACTGGACTGGACCGAGCCGGTGCCGGTGGCTTGCCGGCACTGCGAAAAGCATCCGTGTGTCGAGGCCTGCCCGGTGGATGCCATCGAGGTCACTGATGAAGGCGCGGTCATCATCCATACCAACAAGTGCATCTCTTGCGGACTGTGTGTGATCGCCTGTCCCTTCGGCGTCATCGAGTTGGACAAGGGCGGCAAAATTGCGGACAAGTGTGATCTATGCGCGCACAGGTTGGCCGACGGCCGGGAGCCGGCCTGCGTGCTCACCTGCCCGACCCGCT
Organism: Candidatus Zipacnadia bacterium; assembly: GCA_029821145.1. Classification (GTDB taxonomy): domain Bacteria; phylum Armatimonadota; class Zipacnadia; order Zipacnadales; family UBA11051; genus UBA11051. The sequence continues at coordinate 7,987 of JALGTY010000157.1, read as the reverse complement.
GCATCCAGTACGGCGAGTTCGAGGAGATAATGGCGCTGGCCCGGGCCAAACCCGGCCTGACTTTAGTATCGGCCCTCGGCGAGACGGGCACCGTGGTCACAATGCCCGACCGTCCGGCCGGCGACAGGGAGAAAGCGACGAGCGGCTCGGACTGATCTCGCCCCTACAATGTACGCCGGCGTCTGCAGCAGCTATCGTGGTCGTTGAGGTGTGACAAGCAAATGATCATCGGCAAGCTCAAAGAAGCCATCATCTGCCTCAGGGCCGGCCGGGTGACCCTGCGTTATCCGTTTGAACCATCCACCGTACCCGATGGCTTTCGCGGTCAGCCACAGCTTGACATTGACAAGTGCACCGGCTGCGGGGCCTGCAGCATGGCCTGTCCCACCCGCTGTATCGAGATCACCGACGAAGCCGACCAGCGGACTATGCTCTATTGCTTGGACCGCTGTTCGTATTGCGCCCAATGCGAGCAAATCTGCCCGGAAGAGGCCATTGTCCTCGCCAGCGAATTTGAACTGGCCACGGACAGCGTTGACGACCTCCGCATCACAGCTCGGTTCGACTTGGTGCGGTGTGAGGAGTGTGGAGAGGTGGTCGGCACGCGGCGCGAGATCGAGAAGCTGGCCGCCGAGATGCCTGAAAAGACTGGCATTTCTGTGGATCAGATATCCTGGCTGCAGTTGTGCGCAGAATGCAAGCGGAAGCGCAGTCTGGAAACGGCGCGAGACTTACAAGCACCTGAACAATAGCCGGCCGTTGATGCCCAGCCCGAATTATTCACCAACGCGTGGGCACCCACGCCGTAGGTGTGGGTACCCCGCCCCTCCCAACGACAACGGCTGTCGGGCTAGAAAGCCCGACCTACGCACTCAAAGGTTTAGACGTTGCCTTTCGGAGGGGCCAAATAGGGTGGATTTTGCGAAAGCAAAATTCGGGTTCCCTATCCGGCCCAAGGCCTGTCACACCGCCGCCTACGACCACATATGGGCGGGTCACAGACCAGAGATTTGCATAACTACTGTTCCAGCCCGAGGTCGTTGCAGTACGAGTTCGGTCGCATTCTAATCGCAGTTGTTACGACTTAGGTTGATAGCATGGAGTACCTACTGCTGGCAACGATTGTGCTGCCCATACTCGGGGCGGTGTTCGTGGGCCTCGGCTCGGGCCGGGTTGCGGGCCGGCTGGCTCTGTTCATCGCTCTGCTGACGGCTGCGCTGGCCATCTTTGCTGGCATAGGCAGCTTCCCTGGTCTTACCGAGTTGCGCGCCGGAAGTCTTCCGTGGCTGGCAGAACTGGCCGATACTGAGCTATTCGGTATCTTGCTGGATCCGCTCAGCCTGCTCATGTTGCTGGTTGTCGTAGTCATCGGGTTTTTCGTCGTACTGTACTCGAACGAGTACATCAGCCGGCGCAACCGCGAGCACCCCGCCGAGAACGGCCAGGCCCGCTATTACTTCTGGCTTCTGTTGTTTGTCGGTGCCATGACCGGAGTGGCGTTGTCGCCCAACCTGCTGCAGCTATTCATGTTCTGGGAGTTGACCACGATATGCTCCTGGGCGCTCATCTCACACACCCATGAGAAGTCCGCTCTGAAGGCCGGCTACAAGGCCCTGATCATGACGCACCTGGGTGGGCTGGGCTTTCTGACCGCCATCGTTGTTTTATACGTATCTGTGGGGTCCGTCGAGTTCAGCGCACTCAGCTTGGCAGGACCGGGCGTGGCCGCGACGCTGTTCGTGCTGTTCTTGATAGCTGCGTGGGCCAAGGCGGCTCAAGTACCCTTCTACACCTGGCTGCCCGACGCCATGACGGCCCCTACACCTATCTCCTGCTATCTGCACGCGGCCGCCATGGTCAAGGCCGGCGTGTACTTGATCTGCAGGCTGGTCTTGGCCAACAGCGCCCTGCCGGGAAACGCCGCTCTCGTCGGCATTATCGCCGCGCTGGTAACCATGGCTGTTACTGTGTTTCTGTATTTCTTCCAGACCGATCTCAAGCGACTACTGGCGCTCTCCACCATCTCGCAATTGTCCTACATAATCCTGGGAGCGTGTCTGGGAGTATTCGGCTCGACGCTGGCCTACAAAGGGGCTGTCTTGCACATTGTGGCTCATGCCTGCGCGAAGGGGCTGTTGTTCTTGTGCGTGGGAGCGATTGCCTATGCAACGGGGCGCCGTCGCATCCCGGACCTGGGTGGCCTTGCGGCCAAGATGCCAGTGGTGGCCGTTTGCTTTGTAATAGGGCGCCGGGAACCTTGGGGCCGTTCGTGGGCGTGTTTCTGCTCGTCGAGAGCATGGTCGTATTCGGATGGCTCCTGTACGTGACCCAGCGGGTGTTTTTCGGAGCCGCCTCGGAAGCAGCCGAGCTCGGTGCTGATCCGCCTTGGCAGATGAGCGGATCGCTGATCGTCCTGGCGGCTCTTGTCATAGCGGCGCCGCTGGCAGCCCTGGCGGTAGTAAGTCATTTGCTCTAGCCTGAATGATTCAGCAGACGCGTAGCTCGGCCTGACCTGCGCTTGGCGCAGGTCAGGTGAGAATGCGCAGAGGACGCGCAGCGTCCTCTGGAAGCCCGACCCACGCGGGATCAGAGTGGTGCACCGACCATGAGTCCGACTAACCTGGCAGTGTTGAGCGTGGCGCTGTTTGTCGTCGGAGCGGCTTGTAGCGCGGTGCTGGTTCGCGATCGTATCCGCTGCGGATACCTCGCGTTTGCCTTCACCCTGGCTGCTGCAGTAGCAGCAGGCGCTGCCGGTGTGCGCGTATTCGTAAGCGGGCCCACGGACGCTGCAGTGCTGGCGCGTATTGGCGACCTCGGTGCGAGCCTGACAGTGCACGTTGACTACCTCTCGGCCCTGTTTCTTATTGTAGTCGCCTTCATTGCCACCGTCACGACGCTGTTTTCGATCCGCTACCTCGAGGCTCACCCGCAGGAAAGCGCTTTGCGCTATTATCCAATCCTCCTGCTGTTCTTCGGTGGTATAGTCGGAGTCATATGCACCTGGGACATGCTGTTTTTCCTCGTATTCTGGGAGTTCATGACACTGGCCTCGTACTTCCTGGTAGTTTATTATCGCAGCGATGCCGTTGCACTGAGGGCCGGGCTCAAATACTTCATCGTGACCCATGTCGCGACAGCGTGTCTGATCGCCGCTGCAGTCATCCTCTACGTACACGGGGGACATTCATTCAGCTTCGAGGCCATGCGCGTGGGCGTCACTAACCTGGCCGTGCATGCGCCGGGCCTGCTGCACGTGGTGCTGGGGCTTTTCTTCGTTGGGTTTGCCACAAAGGCCGGGATCTTTCCCTTCGGCGACTGGCTGCCGGACGCGTATCCTGCGGCACCCGCTCCGGCAACGGCAGCCTTCGCGGGAACAATGACCAAGCTCGGTATCTATGGACTGATACGCGTGTTCTTTCAGTTCTTGCCCGTGTACGATACTTGCCTGGTATGGGGCGGAATCCTCGCCATCTTCGGGGCGGTTTCGATTGCCATGGGGACCCTGACCGCGCTGCTACAAGACGACTCCAAGCGGCTGCTGTCGTTCAGTGTGGTGGGCCAGATGGGCTACATACTGCTGGGGGTTGGTCTCGGCGTGTACTTCCGCCCGCTGGTTCCGGCGTTGGCCGCGCTAGCCGCTGTGGGCGGACTATTCCATATGGTGAACGACACATGCTACAAGTCGTGCTTGTTCCTTAGCGCGGGGGCAGTGGAGTACCGCACCGGCACCCGCGACCTGAACCTGATAGGTGGGCTGGCCGGTGTCATGCCGCTGACCGCTGTAGCCGCGATAGTTGCCTCCTTGGCCATATCGGGCATCCCTCCGTTCAGTGGCTTTTCCAGCAAGTGGCTGCTGTATCATGCGGCCTTCATGGGCGGCAAGATCGCGCCCTTCACACTCGTTCTTGGCCTGATCGCAATGTTCGTCGCCATTGCTACTCTGGCGTTATTTCTGAAGTTTGTTACCGTCACATTCTTTGGGAAACTGCGAACTCCTGACCCCGAGCGAGAAGTCAGAGAGGTGCCGTTGAGCATGGTGCTTCCTCAGATGGCTCTGGCCGCCGTGTGTGTCCTGTTCGGGGTGGCGCCGATGCTGGCCGTGAAGCCTGTCTATGCGGGCATTGCCGGCCTGCTGACCAGCGGGGAACTCCCCGCTTTCGCGGCAGTATTCGGCAGCGGCTCGGCAGGCCTGGCACTCAACACCGGGGTCGGCCTTCAGGGGGCCTGGATACCGTGGCCAATACTGATAGCGCTGGCGGCAACCGCGGCGCTGGCCTATGTTATTTACCGGGCAGGTAGCGCGGAAGTGCTCGTATCACCAGTCTGGTACTGCGGAGAGGAACACACGGACGAGGAAACAGCGTACCTGGCTCACAGTCTGTACCGGCCGTTCAAGGACATGCTACGGGTGCGCATCGGGCCGTACGAAACCGCAGGCATCTATCCGCGCTTACCGCGATTGCGTGCTCCCGGGTTTGCCTGGCTGCGGAGGCTGTTCGACTTCGACCAGTGGGCGTACTATCCCTTCATCCGTTGGGGCGCGCGCATGGTAGGCCGCTTTTCGGAAACACACGCCGGAATCGCGCAGTTGTATTTGCTGTGGATGGTCATAGGAACAGTCGCAGCCGTCGCAGTGCTGTTGTGGCTAGGCGGACATTAGGCGAGAGCCGGCCTGTTTAGAAGAGGTCGGCAAAATCTCGACAAAGGTAAGTGGTCTTGTGTCTGTAGTACAAGATATCATTAGACAGATGAGTCTCGGAGGGCCGGACCTCCTTCAGGAAATAGAGGAGCGCGCCCCACAGCAGCTTTACGTGACTGTAGCACCGGAGCAGGTCGTAGCTGCGGCCGAGTATGTAGTCAATCAACTCGGTGGCAGGTTCCTGATTACGGCAGGCACAGACGATCGGGAGCCGCGCGGCGATTTCTGCGTGTCACACATATTCTCGCTGGACGAAGAACACATCTTCTTCACCTTGCAGATACGCCTCGAGCCACAGGACCCGCAGATTCAGTCCATAACAGGAATTGTCCCTGGCGCTTCGTGGGCGGAGCGGGAAACGCAGGATCTGGTGGGCATCAAGTTCGTTGGCCTGAACGACCCCCGGCGCCTGGTGCTGCCGGATGACTGGCCCGAAGACGTCCATCCGCTGCGCCGGGATGTTCCACACAACATTCGCCCGGAACCGGTCGAAGGAGCCGCGCCGCCCCGGCATGAGCCGCCTGAAGGCGCCACGGTCGTCGCCATCGGTCCATTCTTCCCGGTGCTCGAAGAGCCAGCCTACTTTCGGCTCTTTGTTGACGGTGAACGGGTAGTCGGCAGCGACTATCGCGGGTTCTACAACCACCGAGGCATCGAGAAGCTCGGCGACAGTGCCCTGACCTACAAGCAAGTGCCCTTCATCGCCGAGCGGATTTGTGGCATCTGCGGCTTCATCCATAGCAGTTGCTACTGCGAAGCCCTCGAAACAGCCATTGACATCCCAGCGCCGCCACGGGCCAAATACATTCGGGTGATAATGCTGGAACTGGAGCGGATTCACAGCCACATACTGTGGTTCGGAATCGCTGCTCACATTGTAGGCTTCGAGACTGCTTTTATGCAGTCGTGGCGAATGCGCGAGCCGCTAATGTGGCTTTGCGAAAGAATCTCCGGCAACCGCAAGACCTATGGCATGAACCAGGTCGGTGGTGTCAGACGAGACATTGCCGTGGATCTTCATCCTGACATACTCAACGTGTTGGACACGCTGGAGAAAGAATGGTCGGAGCTGTACACCGCGATCCAGGATGACACCACTCTGCTGATGCGCCTGGCCGATGTCGGACCGATAACGCCCGACTATGCCAGGGCAATGTGCGTGGCTGGGCCCACCGTACGCGGCTCAGGCCTACCGCGCGATGCACGTGTGGATCACCCCTATGCCGCCTACGCGGATTTGCCGGTAAATGTAATTACCTTCGACAGTTGCGACGTCCTTGGGCGGACACTGGTTCGTATTGAAGAAGTCCTCGACGCGATCAAACAGATCCGGGTGGCACTGCAGGATATGCCGGACGGTGACATTATGGCCGAAATCGAGGAGATTCCAGCCGGTCGCGAGGGAATTTGTACGGTGGAGGCCCCTCGCGGCGAGGCGATTCACTATGTGCTCACCGGGCCGAACAATCAGTTGGCCCGCTGGCGAGTGCGGGCACCGACCTACAACAATCTTCAGGCCGTGCCGGGTATGATCCACGATCAGAATATCGCCGATGTGCCAATCGCTATCGGGAGCCTTGACCCATGTTTTTCATGCACGGAGCGGATGGAAGTAGTGGACACCAGGACCGGATCGGTGCAGGCCTACAGTCATGAAGAAATGATCGAAATGTGTCGCTTGCAGGATGAACCATCCGATTGAGGTGAATCATTCATCAACGCGTAGCTCGGCCTGAGTGTGGCGTTGTTCGCCACACTCAGGTGAGAACGCGATGCATCGCGTTCTCAGCTTCCATAAAACGCGTGGCTCGGCCTGAGCTTTGTGTCGTTTACAAAGCTCAGGTGAGAATGCGATAGCATTCTCAGCTTCCATAAAACGCGTGGCTCGGCCTGAGCTTTGTGTCGTTTACAAAGCTCAGGTGAGAATGCGATAGCATTCTCAGCTTCCCGTTCGACAGGCTCACGGCCCTGAGCAACGTCGAAGGGCAGCCCGAGGTCGTTGACTCATGAATGATCAGGTTAAGCCAGGCCGGACGGAGCCAGTAGTGTTGGTCGGGAGATAGAAGATAACGTGACAACTGTAATTGGTGCAAGTATTCAGATTGGGCTGGTGCTGCTGTTGGGGCCGCTGTTTGAGGGGCTGATGCGGACGCTGGTGCGAGCACGAATCCATTCGCGCCAGGGGCCGCCGATATTGCAGCCCTTTTACGACATCTTCAAGCTCCTCATCAAAGCCGATGTGCAGCCGACCACAAGCTGGGTCTATGCACTGCCACCGGTGTTTTGCATGGCAACCATTCTCACGGCCTCATTGCTGGTTCCGATACTTGGTGAGGGCATCCTGGGCCAGTACGGAGACGCCATTCTATTCATCTACTTGATGACCGCATCGGTAGTGGCTATCGTGCTGGCGGGTGCAATGTCGGCTTCGACTTACGCCTTTCTGGGCCTGGCGCGCGAGATAATGATGATGTTGACCGTGGAGCCGGTACTGATTATCTGGCTGGTTACTGCTGCGCTCAGCGCCGGATCCCTGAGCCTGTCGGACATGGCCGCATGGAATCTCGAGCATGGCCCCTCCGTGTCAATGATAATAGCCGGCCTGGCGGTGCTACTGGCCATCCAGGCACAGGTGGGGAAACTCCCCTTTGACATTGCTGAGGCGGACCAGGAGATTATGGGTGGGCCCTTTATTGAGCTGAGCGGGCCGAAGCTTGCCATGTTCGAGTGGGCGCTGTGGGCAAAGCAGTTTGTCTTCGTGGCAATGTTGGTGCAGATATTCGCCCCTTGGCCCGATGTAGCCGCTGCGCTCGCCGGCAGCGTAGCCCTCGGATACGCTGTTAGTGTCCTGCTGCTGCTGGCCAAGGTGCTGGTAGTGGTGGTCCTGGTGGCCTTGATAGATGCAGTCAACCCACGGCTGCGCATAGAACAGGCCATGATCTATTTCGTAAGCATCATTTTCCTGGCGGCCATTGGGCTGGCTTTTGCCATAGTCGGCATCTAGCCCGAATAATTTACAAGACGCGTGGGCACCCACGCCAGAGGCGTGGGTCAGCCTGCCCTGAGCTTGTCGAAGGGCAGCTGAGAATGCCATAGCATTCTCAGCTTCCACAAAACCCGTGGCTCGGCCTGACCTGCGCCAAGCGCAGGTCAGGTGAGAACGCGATAGCGTTCTCAGCTTCCACAAAACCCGTGGCTCGGCCTGACCTGCGCCAAGCGCAGGTCAGGTGAGAACGCGATAGCGTTCTCAGCTTGCACAAAACCCGTGGCTCGGCCTGACCTGCGCCA
>JALGTY010000156.1 GCA_029821145.1 Candidatus Zipacnadia bacterium | reverse complement strand
CGTTGATGACGGCGGTCATCCCCTCGCGGACCTCGTTGCCGGTGAAGTTGCGTTCTTTCTCCTTGCGCACGCCCTGCTCGAACGCGTAGGCGTTGACCGTGCGTGTTACTGCGGTCTTGAAGCCGGACAGATGGGTGCCGCCCTCAATGGTGTGGATCGAGTTGACGTAGCTTACGATGTTCTCGTAGATGCCTTGTGTGTGCAAGATAGCGATCTCAACATCAACATCGCCCCGCACGCGCTGGAAATAGATCGGCTTGTGGAGGGGGTCCTTGCCCTCGGCAAGCGCCTGCACATAGGCCTTGATGCCACCCTTTTCGTGCCACTTCTCCTCCCGCCGCATCCCGGGCCGCTCGTCCTTGAGCGTGATGGTCACACCAGCGGCCAGATAGGCCAGCTCGCGCAGGCGGCTGGCGATGATGTCATAGTCGAATTCGATATCGTCGAAGATCTCGGTGTCCGGCAGGAAGCGGGTGTAGGTGCCGCGTTTCTTGGACTTGCCGGTCTGTTTGACCTTCTCACGCGGAACGCCGCGGTCGTATATCTGATAGTGCTTATTACCGTCGCGGCATACTTCCACCTCAAGCCACTCTGAAAGCGCGTTGGTACACGATACGCCGATGCCGTGCAGGCCGCCGGAGACCTTGTAGCCGCCGCCCTCAAACTTGCCACCCGCATGCAGGGTAGTCATCACAACTTCCAGAGCGGAACGTTTCTCAGTGGGGTGCCTGTCAACGGGGATGCCGCGGCCGTTGTCGGCTACCGAAATGGAGCCATCGGCCATGATGATTACATCAATCTTGTCGCACTCGCCGGCGAAAGTCTCATCAATGCTGTTGTCCACTGCTTCGAACAGGATGTGGTGCAACCCGACCTTGCCGGTGGACCCGATGTACATCGCCGGGCGCTGTCTGACGCCCTCCAGCTTCTTGAGTACTTTGATCTGTGCTGCGGTGTAGGAGTTTGTCTTTTTCGCCATGTAGCACTGCTCCTTGTCTGTGAATACCAACTCTATGCCGTGAATCTACCTCCATATTGAGATATGGTGGGGCAGACGTGTACTGCAAATCAGCCCGCTGTTTAGCGGACAGCAAACGCCGGTATTTCACGATTCATTGGAATAACGGGGCACGTTCTGGAAAGTCAGATTTTGTCCCTGATTCCGGGCAATTTCAAGGGGAAAAATGCCTCATTTTTCGATGCTCACATTCTAGCCGATTTGGCCCCAAAAGTCAAGCGATTTAGAGAGCGGTGAGGCCCCCATTTTGGACAAATTATGTCTAAGTTTGGGCGCATATATCTATACACAGTGTGGCCGAAATAATCCCTGCTCTAAGCGTATGACCAGAGGGCGCAAAAAGACCCCTGTTCGGGCCTGCAAATAGCCGGCTTCAGGCGTCTGAATCGGGGTAGTCAGCGTGCCACAAGACTGTAAGAAGGTATGCCGCGTGCCGATGCCGAACTTGCGGTGGATGTTCCCAGATTCCGCCAGGCCAAAGCCAGGCCGCGATGCGGCGACTCGGTCGCTGCTGGCGAAAGGGAGTGTGTTCATGTTTGGTCCGAAAGAGACTCTTCGCGTCGGAATGATCGGATGCGGAGGCAATGCTCGCGGGCACGCTAAGCGTCTGCTTGGGCTCGACGACGTGGAAATCGTCGGTTTTTGCGATCCGGCGCAGGAGGCTGTTGCCGCCATGTGCGAGGTGGATAAACGCCTGCCGGCGGTGCCGGCGTTCGCTGACTACCGCGATATGCTGCGGGATGTGCAAATGGACGCGGTGGAAATCTCCACCCCGCACACCTTGCATTATGAGCAGATTATGGCCGGTCTCGACGCTGGTCTGCACGTATTGACTGAAAAGCCGATGGTTTGCACCGTCGAGGACGCCGAAGCGGTCGTGGAGAAGGTTAGGGAAACCGGCCTGGTCGCGGGCGTTTCTTACCAGCGCCACGGGCTGGCCCCATACTGCTACTGCCGGGAGGCGATCACCTCCGGCGTACTGGGCAACTGCCACTTCATCAGTTGCTGGCAGTCGCAGAACTGGTATCGCAGCCAGGTCGGCAAGGGGACCTGGCGCTCGCAGATGAAGTGGTCCGGCGGTGGGCAGTTGAATGACTCGGGCAGCCACCTGCTCGACATCGTGCTGTGGATGACGGGCCTGAAGCCGGTGGAGGTATTCTCGTACCAGGACAACATGGCCTCCGAGGTGGACATCCTGTCGGCGATAGCGGTCAAGTTTGAGAACGGCGCGCTGTGCAACTTCTCGGTGGTTGGACATGCAGTGAATTTCTATGAGGAGATCGCGCTATTTTGCGAAGAGGCCACCCTGGCCATTGTCGGCCAGGAGGTCTGGCGCTGGGAGGATGAGACCAAACAAGTCGTCAGCGGCGATGATCTGGGACGCACCCGGGACCCGGATAGCAACTTCATAGGCGCTTTGCGCGGCCAGGAGGAGATACAAGCTTCGCCGGAGGACGGCCTGGAAGTGATTCGACTCAGCGAGGCAGTTTGGGAATCCGCCGCCACAGGCCAGCCGGCGATAATCAGGTACTGATGATGCTTGTGTGGCCGCGGGCGCTGATGTAGGCAGCCGGACGGCCTGAGAATAGGGCACCGACCAGCAGTCTATCGAGCGAAATGAGAGCATCTTTCGCGGTTCGTACGCTTCCTTGACAGCTTGGGTGGGCTGGGTTACTATATGATTCGGACTTGAAACGTAGTCTTGGTCGTATTCTTCCAGCCAGCCGTTGAAACCCTCTTAAGTCATTGACGGGAGGCGTACTGAGTATGGCAGTTGAGCTGGGGGCCATAGTGGATGGCACGGTCGAAAAACTGCTCAACTACGGCGTCATAGTATCCTTGCCCGGCGGTGAGTCTGGGCTGATTCACATCTCCGAGATAGCCGACGAGTACGTGCGGGATGTGTCGGACTACTTCAGGGAGGGCGATCCGGTCAAGGTGAAGGTACTTGCTGCCAAGACAGAGGATCGCTACGAGCTCTCGGCCAAGCAAGCAGAGCCCCGCGCCCCGCTTGCGGGCACCGACACCTCACCAGAGCGCCGCGCTTCCGGGCGGCAGGATGGCGGCGGTTCGGAGTCCTTTGAGGATAAGCTGTCCGACTTCATGAAGCGTAGTTCCCAGCGGCTCAACGAGTTGCGACGCAGCCGGGACAACCGCCGTAGAAAGGGCCGCTGAACACGCCAGACCAAGTCAACCGTCATTGGATTGGCGGACCGTGAGGCCGACAGGGCGTCGGATTCGCAATTGTCTGGCCTGTGGCAGAAAGATAGTGTTGCTGTCGCGGGCTTGTTATGTTTGCCCTCTCATTACCTGCAGGGGCCGTGAGGAGGAACTGCGGGATGGCCGGTGACGTCATGCCCGACGATCCACAACAGCTTCGTAAGGAGCTAGAGCGCTACAAGCTGGTAGTGACAGAACTACAGGGCAAGATCTCCGCACTGGAAGACGAATTGAGCACCGCCGCTACCATGGCGGAAGTGCCCTCTGTGGTCGTCACCCAGCCCGAACTCCGCCAGACGCTATCGCGGCTGATCAGCAAGATAGCCATGATCCTGCAGGCCGAAAAGGTGCTGATCATGCTCTATCAGGCCGAGGCTGGGGAGCTGACAGTGCTGCAACCGGCACTCGGTATTACCGACGAGCAGGCCGCCGACCTGCGTGTCACTCCCGACTGTGGTGTGTCCGGAATTGTATTTCGTAGTGGCGAGTCCGTCATCTATAACGACGCTATCGGCGATGAGCGCACCGATAAGAACAAAGTCTCGGTGCTCCGGATCCGCAACGGCGTTTGTGTCGCGTTGCGCATCCAGCAACGCGACGAAGAAGAACGCATTACCGGCACAAAGATCATTGGAGTGCTGCATGTCATCAACAAGCGGTTCGAGCAGGAGTTCAACACTGATGATTTGCGCCTGACGGAGATGCTTGGCGACCAGGCGGCTGCCGTCATATCCAACGCCCAGCTCTACATCGAACTCACCGAGAAAAAGGAGCAGCTTGAGGGGGCTTTTGAGAGCATCAACGCCGGCGTGATAGTCGTCGGCAACAACGGTGACGTGCGGCTTATGAACCTGGCGGCACGGCGCATGTTCAACGTTGATGAGCAAGATCCCATCGGTCGCCAGCTCGCCGAGGCCGTGCAATCTGCCGAGATAGTGGGTCTTTTTGGCAATGCGCTGGAGTCTGGCGAAGAGATCAGCACAGAGCTAACCGGGCCCGGCGACGGGCGCATATACCAGACGCAACTCACCCTCATGGAGGCCAGGAACGACGAGCCGCCGTCGGTGGTGGCCATCTTCAACGACGTCACGGAAGTCCGTCAGATAGAGCGAATGAAGACCACATTCGTCTCCACAGTGTCGCACGAACTGCGCACCCCGCTGACATCAATCAAGGGCTTTATCACCACTCTGATGGACGACATCGAGGACATGTACGACCGCGAGACGCGCCACGAATTCTATGATATCATCAACTCGGAGTGTGATCGGCTCACTCGCCTGATTACCGACCTGCTCAACGTCTCCCGTATCGAGGCTGGTCGCGGCATTAAACTGGAACTGGGCGAGGTTGACCTCAACCAGATCACCGACCATGTCGTAGAAAGCCAAGTAGCCTACGCCTCTGGCCACAATATCCTCAATCAACTGCCCTCGGACATGCCCAATATCATCGCCGACGCCGACAAGGTGATCCAGATACTCGAAAACATTCTCAGCAATGCGGTCCGCTATTCACCGGAGGGCGGGGATGTCATAATCACCGGCGAGGACGAAGGCGATACGATCAAGATCAGCATCAGCGACCAGGGGGTTGGGATTCCTGAAGCACACCGCGACAAGATATTCCAGCGTTTTCACGTCATAGACGACGAAGACGGCCACGGAGCAGTTAAGGGCACCGGTATCGGGCTTTACCTGGTGCAGCATCTGGCACGTGCTCACGGTCAGCAGGGGTCAGTGTGGCTCGAGCACTCAGAGGTGGGCAAGGGTTCCACCTTCAGTTTCCGCCTGCCGAAGGACCCGCGGGCGGACAAGGGCGCAGAGTAAACAGCATTGCAATGTACGCCGCCCGCAGGGGGCTGCTAAGCTCGGCGAAACACGCACACATATCACAATGGCCCCTTGGTGTCTGGGGCCGTTTTTTCACTAGTATTTGGCCTTCTGAGCGCCCACGGCAGATGAGCCGCGAGGCCGGCCAGCGCACATACTGATCCCCCACGGCAGTGGCAGGCTGGTCCGGAGGAGGAAACAAGTGAAGGTCGCGATAGGCTTTGACCACGGCGGCGTGACACTGCGAGACGCGGTGATAGAAGTGTTGACTGGCCTGGGGCACGAAATAGTTGATTTCGGAACAACCGGACCCGAGGCGGTTGACTATCCCGACTACGCCACTCGGGTTGCCGAAGCAGTAGCTTCCGGGCAGTGCGAACGCGGTGTGCTGGCCTGCGGTACTGGCATCGGCATGTCAATCGCCGCCAACAAGGTGGCCGGATGTTACGCCGCCTTGCTGAGTAACTGCTTTAGCGCCCGGATGGCTGCACAGCACAATGCGGCCAATGTCGCATGTCTGGGTGGCCGTGTCACCGCCCCCGAACTGGCCAAAGCGATTCTGCAGGCCTACTTCGAGGCCGAGCCCGACAGCGCCGACCGTCACCACCGCCGCCGCGAGAAGGTTTGTCAGATAGAGAAGGGCAACAGCCAGTAGAGCGGTCCGGCACATCTGGCGGCTGCAAGAGGAGTTCCCGCATGTCGGAGCATGAGCCACGAACGGCAGTAACCGATGACCGGCCGGCGTGGGATGACTACTTCATGGAGATAACCCACGTAGTTGCCAAGCGCTCGACCTGCTTGCGGCGCCGGGTCGGTGCGATCCTGGTCAGTGAACGGCGCATCCTGGCCACTGGCTACAACGGGGCACCGAAAGGACTGGCTCATTGTGCCGAACTTGGTGGGTGCTACCGCGAAAAGATGGGAATACCCTCTGGCGAGCGGCAGGAGTTGTGCCGGGCGGTTCACGCCGAGCAGAACGCCATCGCTCAGGCGGCGGTTCACGGTGTGAAGTTGGACAATGTCACCTGCTATGTCACAACTCAACCGTGCGTAACCTGCGCCAAACTGCTCATCAACGCCAATATCGTGCGGATTGTATATGAAGGCGATTACCCCGACGAAATGGCGCTGCAGATGCTCGAGGAGGCAGGGATTGAATTAGTACGATACCAGCCGCCCAAGAAGCGAGATAGCCAATAGTGCAGTCTCTTTGCGCACTAATCCTAGCAATAGTCATGGCCCTGGCGCTGACACCGGTCATGATCCGCCTGGCCCCTCGGATCGGAGCAGTGGACGAGCCCGACCAAAGGCGCGTACACACCAAGCCCACCCCTACTGCCGGCGGGCTGGCTATATTTGTGGCCTTTTGGGTGCCGATGCTCCTGCTCAACTGGCCGCCCGGCAAGCCGCTTGTTGGTATGCTCATCGGCTCGGTGATGCTGTTGGGGATCTGTCTGGTTGACGACACAGTCGGGCTGCCGCCGTTCCCACGGTTTGCCGGACAGGTCCTGGTCGCGATCGTGGCGTACGTGTGGGGTGTGCAGTGGAGTGGTTTTACTAACCCGCTTTCGATGTTTGGGGAATATCACTATATCTCGCTGGCTTGGTTTTCCGGCCCGCTGACGGTTCTATGGATCGTGCTCGTTATCAACGCCATCAACTGGCTTGACGGCCTGGACGGCTTGGCCGCCGGTGTCAGCGCCATAGCTGCGCTGACCTTGACGGTCATGGCTTGGGACAGTGCCTTCTATGCGGTCGCTATACCGGCGCTGGCACTGGCCGCCGCCTGCATAGGCTTTCTGCCATACAATTTCGAGCCCGCTCGCATCTTCATGGGCGATACCGGCGCGATGTTTCTGGGATACATGTTGGCGACGCTCTCGGTCGCGGGCGCCTTCAAGTCGCCGACGGCGGTGGCCGTGTTTGCGCCACTGCTGGTGCTGGGGGTGCCCATCTTTGATTCGGTCAGCACCATCTGGAAGCGGCTGCGCCAGGGCAAGGCAATTTATGCGGCGGACAAGCAGCACCTGCACCACCGGCTGTTGGACCGCGGCCTCAGCGCGCGACAGGCGGTGCTGGTAATCTACGGACTGACTGCAATACTGTGCGTGGTGGCTATCATACTATGGACAAAGTTGTAAAGCCGCGTATCTGCCTGGTCTATGGTACCAGGCCGGAGGCGATCAAGCTGGCGCCCGTCTATAGGGAGCTGCAGGCGCGCGGCGACAGCTTCACCACCAGCGTCGTGGTCACGGCCCAGCACCGCGAGCTGCTCGACCAGATGCTGGCGGT
>JALGTY010000596.1 GCA_029821145.1 Candidatus Zipacnadia bacterium | reverse complement strand
GTCCCAGGGGCTTTCGCCGACCACGCCGAAACCTTCGCCCTTGCACAGAAACACTTCGCGACCGGGCGCTCCCGTCATGTGCAGCCGCAGGCCGATCTGCTGCTCAGGATTCGCGAGCCACGAGGCGACAAAGCCTTTGCTGATGTTGGCGCGCGACACGTCCTTGAGCCAGGTGTAGCCGCAATAGCGGTCGGGCTGCTCCACCCCGCGACCGTAGCCATAGTAACCGTGTTTCTCCGACATATAGGGCTTATCCGGCCCCAGTAGCGAACCGCCTTCCTGCACGATGAAGTCAACGTTGTCCTGGAGTTGGATCTCGAAGTTCTCCGCCTCATCTCCGCCCAGACTGTGCCAGAGGTAGTCATGGGTCTTGCCGCCGGCGACCCGGAAGATGTCGGCGATGAAGCGCCGCCACGCGCCGGTACAGCGTCGTCTGCTCATAGACCTTTTCCCCTGTTGCCTCGCAGACCTTGACGGGGTCGGTGATGGCATACATGTTGAGGGTCCCGACCGACATCACCCGCTGCTCCCTCATGTCCACCTCGACGGCGCAGTGGTTCACAGTGCCGGTGTTGAGGGCCATGCGCTTCGGGCCACCGGAGGCCCAGTAGCCGATCTGCATGGACAGGTCGTAACCGTATGCTATCGGCTGCAAATGCAACTGGTCCGTGTGTCCGTGGCCACAGCCCGACTGGGCGAAATAGACCAGCAGGTGTTTGCGCGTCTGGAGGTTCTTGCCGCTGCGCAGTATCGCGAATCCGGGACCATCGAACAGCACGCTTTCGGTAAGCTTCCCATCTGCCGCTGCCTTGGGACCGACCGGCTTCCTGCTGTTGCGCCCGTCGCAGAAGCGCAGAGCATCACAGCGCAGGTACTTATTGAGCTTGAAGTTGGGGTCGCTGAAGATGTCAATCGGCTCTTTGAACACCTCGCCATCGCAGAAACCCTCGAGCGCCTTTCCGGCCGTGATGTAGCCCTTGCAGGTGCCACGATAGCTGGAGCTATCCTCCATGTACATCCCGTCGCGGTGCACCTGGTTTTCCACCTTGAACCGAACATGTAGCCCATCAGGTTCTTCTGGATGTTGTAGGTGATATCTTCCGGTGTCAGCTTCCCGTCACCGTTATAGTCTGCGTCACCGTTCGTGGCAAAGAATTTCACCAGCGCTTCGTCTTCCAGCAGCCCGTCGAAAACCAAATCAAACGCGATGGCGATCTGCTCCATGTGGTCCGGCTCGAAATTCGCCGCACACATCTTACGCGACGAACGCCAGCGGGAGCCATATTTGGGCTGGTAGTAGCCGGGATAGACTTCGGCGAAGCGGTTCAGCAGGATCCCCTGGGCATGCGCGTATTTGACGTCGCCGGTCTTGGCGTACATGTAGCTGAGGGATTGGATTGCTGGTTTACCGCCCGGATCAAAGCGCGTGCATTCGCCGCCGTATGGTGCTCCCCAGACCCATTTCTTTATCACCCCGGCCGGCCACGCTTGCACGAAGTGATATGTCTGACCGGCTGCCTGGAAGCCTTCGGGCACTACCCAGCCCTCGCCGTTGTCAATGACCGTGATTTCCTCGCCGGTCGTCGGGTTTTTCACCTTGCAGCCCGGGTACCACCATTCCTTTGCCTTCTGGCATTGGTAGTAGTATTTCCGCGTCAAATCCGGCTGCATGGTCCCGCGCATCCCGCCATGGATCGGGCAGCCGTTGCGGTAGCCCACGCACAGCTCGTGCGGCGTCTCAACTGGCAAGAAGTTGTAGAGCCACTCATCGCTCTGACTCGCCCACCAGTCCGCAATCGCCTGGCAGCCCTCGGCGCGGTTGGTCGCCTCCGCCTTGCTCATCGGCCCGACGAAGCCTTTGGTCTTGGGGTAGGCCATGATCCGGTCCAGCGCCCAGGCCACGTGCTCGTTATACCACTGTTCTTCTTCTTCCGGCGTGCCGAACCCCGGATAGCCTTCCACACAGGGCATGAACGCCCACGTCGGCCAGACCATCGCCAGCAACAGACTGCAGAGGACAATCCGAATGAGACAACTGAGTTGTCTGTTCATCACAGACCCTCCTTTTATGGGGCTTATTCTCAGAGCTCATGCTGCTTTCCTCCAACCGAACCCAGCGGTCGGGCTCCCCTTTCCCTTCGGGGTAGGCGCCCTTGCCGTTCTCCCCTCTCCCCCTGGGAGAGGGGCCGGGGGTGAGGGTTGCCGTTGCCTTCCGGAGGGGCCGTGCCGAGCGCAGCGAGACCGGCCCGCGCCCTCCCGCATCGCCTCGCTCAGGCTTCCCTATTATTGTCGCGTGGCACAGTCTCCCCTCTCTGCCGCGT
>JALGTY010000595.1:1492-2769 GCA_029821145.1 Candidatus Zipacnadia bacterium | reverse complement strand
GGAGGGGCTAACATGAAACGGCCCGCCTAATGGCGAAAGGGTAGTAGTTAGCCCTAACACTTTCACGAAAGGCGGGCCGTGACCATGACTTACATTGGTATGGACGTACACAAGAACACTTCGACGTTGGCGTTTCTTGATCCTGCAAGTGAGGAGGTAGGCCACGACAAGATTTACACCAAGCGTAGCGATCTGATGAGAGCTTTGGGAGAGCTGAGTCGGCCGTGGGTGGTAGCAGTGGAGGCGGCGCGGGAGGCTCCGGCGGTGTGCGGTTGGCTGCGGGAGTGCGGTGCCGAGATTCACCTGGTGAACCCCGAGAAGCTGGCGGCGCTGGGCAAGCTGCAGTCGGCCAAAACCGATCTGAAGGATGCGCAGTTGATGCTGCAGGCGCTGGTGCATGATTACTTGCCGGAAGCCTACCTGGCGCCACCCGAAGTGGAGCAGCGGCGGGCGGTCAGCCGTGGCCGGCGAGTGATGCGGGACAACTCCACGCGCCTGCGCAACGTTTTGCGCACCGCCTTCTGTCACATCGGCATGCAGATACCGGTGCGTAACCTGACGGGCAAAGAGGCTCGTGAGAAGATGCCCCAGTGGCTGGAGCTGTTGCCGGAAGGCGAGGGCTTCATGGCCGGGCTGGCGTGGCTGCATCTGAAGCAGGTGGAAGATTGCATTGAGCTGGTTGATGAGCGGATCAAAGACCACATCGCAGGCGACGAGGTTGGCCGGGCGCTGTGCCAACTGCCGGGCCTGGGCCCCATCAGCGTCTTCGGCATTATGGCGGAGATCGGCGAGATAGAGCGGTTCGAGCATTACAAGCAGCTCCATAGCTATGCTGGTTGTGTACCGGTAGTTTCTCAAAGCGGCGAGCAGCGCCACGATGGGCCGCTGCCACAACGCTGCAACAAAGTCTTGCGGACTTGGCTGATCCAGGCGGCCCAGTCGGCGGTTCGTAGCGCCGAGCCCAGCCGTGCCAAGAAGGCTTTTGATCGGCTGCGATGGCGGCTTGGCTACAATCCTGCCAAAGTCGCCGCGGCGCGCAAAATTCTGACTGACATATTCTTTACCTGGCGGCATCTTGAAGGCATCCAGGAGTGATTGATATGGTTTGAACTTTTGGGCTTACCGCTGCTGGCCGCCAGCGGAACTGCCGGTGTCCTCGAACAGGCCTAATCGTAGTACATGGTTCCCGGAGGGGCATAGGAGCCGGCAGTAGTATTCCGATGTTAACATGTGCGATGTTTGGCACCAATAGGGGCCTGAGAGCTACTCGCTAACGG
>JALGTY010000595.1:0-1472 GCA_029821145.1 Candidatus Zipacnadia bacterium | reverse complement strand
GGGCCTGAGAGCTACTCGCTAACGGTGGCCGCAGCCAAAAGCCAAAACCCAACAGCCCAAAAAATAAAGCAAAAGCTCCACCACACCCTTGACTGGCCGTTTCATAGGGGCCTGCCGAAGGTGTGTTCGGCACAGCCGGACACACCTGAGACTGGCCCGCATCATTGTCCCCGGAATTACGTACACGGCCTCGATATTAGTCGGTCCCGTCTGCCCTCCACAGCACGCCCACCGGCGGTGATGTCGGCGGCGTGCTGGTGTCCACATGGTTGGGAGTAACCTGAATGCTGTACCACTTCGCGTGCCCATCACACAGGACGAGATTGGCTCCCCCGTTGTGCCGCGCTGGTACGAAGCGACTGCAGTGCATGGACTTCCACAGCACATACGAGTTGTCACCACCATAGTGACTATCCCTGGCCGTATCGGCGATCACCACCGTCTCGGCGGGCTTCACCACGGTGGCAAGCTTCACGCCCTGGTAGATCGCGCCGGTGCGAGTAAGGGTGCCCCAGTAGCCAAGGTTGGCGTTGTAACCATAGGATACCCACACGTGCGGATGGCTGGGGCACTTGAACATCTGCTTGTTCTTGGCGTAGGGCCACAGCATGTCAGGCCACTTATGGGTTGCAGAAGGACTGCCTGTGTACGGGCGCGGCACAGATACGGCGTATGAAATATCGGCAAACGGAAACGTTTCGTCATAGTCCTGCAGGTACTGCATCGTCGCCAGGCCCATCTGTTTGCAGTTGCTCAGACAGCTACTCTGCCGTGCCTTCTCCCGTGCTCGGGCGAACACCGGGAACAGTATCGCCGCCAGAATCGCGATGATCGCGATCACCACCAACAACTCAATCAACGTAAATCCTCGTCTCATCACACTACCTCCTCTATTCTGATTGCGCATACCTCAGCCACATCTCTGCAATCTACTATATCACATCCTTCCCTTTACCGACAAGACTTCCCACACAACTGATATCTCAAACCAATTCTTCCAATTCAATTCTTCCAATTCTGGGGGCACCATACTTAATTCTCTACTCCTGTCAACTCAACCTTTGCCTGATGCCCCAGAATTGCGCGCTCTATTGGTGCTATTGGCGTTGCGCCCCGCGTACTGATACGCTACAATCTTGGCACGCCATGCGATGTCCTGATTGTGGTGCTAACATGGAGGGCGAGGGTATATGTCCCGGCTGTGGCCATCTGGTCATCGAGGCTGCCGGGGAGCCTGAGGCTGCCGGTCCGAAGGGTGCTTCGGACCCTGCGCCGAAGAAGGCTAAGGCTGACGGCCCCGTTTTTGTCTCAGCCGAGGGCACGGATGGCCGTCTCGCCCGCTCTCGCGACTATACTGCATTGCTGCTGGGCGTGGCCATTTATGATTGTCTGCTTTTGCCTTTGCTGGCCGCGCGCGTGCTATTTATTGGCGCTCGTTTGCCTTTGAGCGTTCCGATCATTGTGGCTGTTTG
>JALGTY010000155.1 GCA_029821145.1 Candidatus Zipacnadia bacterium | reverse complement strand
GCCCTTGTAGCGCAAGTACCTGGCCAGTATGTCGTTGAAGACAAAGGTGCGCAGATTGCCGATATGAGCGAAGTCATATACCGTCGGGCCGCAGGAGTATATCCCGACCGGCTGGCCCTTGGGGACCTCGAACGGCTCTTTTTGGCGAGTGAGTGTGTTGTATAAGTAGAGCATGATACGACCTCCGGGCTTGCCACATTCAGGTCATGGATTTGTGAGGGATGGCGTCGGGGATGCGGCCCGCCTTGGTCCCCTTCAATCCCGTGGGTCCGGCTTCCAGCCCGACTCAATTCTCGTTAGACTCATTCTCACCATGTCCCGACCAGGGCCACTGCGCAGGATCAGCAATTAGCCCTGCAGCCTGTGGATTGTGCCATATATATCGCGCCTTCGTCTCATAATCTCGCGGCCCGCGAAGCATGTGATCATGGCTATCCTGCATCCAGAGACTCCCGGATCTGCCTAGTTGCCGATTTATCTGGTTGGCCGTCCAGCTCTTGATGCTGTGCAGGATGCGCTCTGGAGGCTCGCTCTCACCATCTTTGCACAGCGGCTGCAGTATCACATGTACATGATCGGGCATAACTGTGTAATCATATAACTGATAACGGCTGCCGGCGAAATGGCGCAAAGCGCCGATGATGATGGGCGCCTGCGGGTAAAGGTTATGAAGTAGGTTTGGCCGTCTTGTTCGATGTGAGGCAACTGACGCCTGCGTTTTCGCAATATGTCACCGCCGACGCATATTCGGAGTCGGGCTGGAAGCCCGACCCACGGTTTTTTGGGGGGAAGCCCGACCCACGGGATTTCTTGGTAAGCGCGACCGACGGGATTTTGCTAAGCTCTCCCCATGAAACTTGTTAGGGACGCTCAAACTACGCCACGGTATCTGAAAAGCCGGTGCGGGGGCTGCTGTAGCTGTCGGGTCCGAAAGAATACAGCGGACAGTCCGGTGACCGCCGCTGCTGATGCTCTGGTTCGCCTGGCTTGCAACTAGCTGTGCGCTGGTGTGATCTTTGCCGATATGTAACGGGCGAGAACCTTGGGTGTATCGTGGCCGGTACCGCCGTCGCCGGGACCTAGCCGGGCGGCCCCTGAGTTTCTTCCTCCTCGGTCAGATTATTCTGGTCTGAGGCCGGGGTTTCCTGGTCCGGCTTCGCCTCGAGACTTTTCTGAATATCATCCAATGGCTCGGAGGTGGCCTTGCGAAACTCGCGCAGGCCCTCGCCGAACGATTTCATCACGTCCTTGAGCTTGTTGCCTCCGAAAAGCAGGAGGACAATTATCGCGATTACAACGAGTTCAGGAACGCCTGGCCAGTTCATGGTATCACCTCACGGGCCGAGCCGGGTGCGACCTACACGATTGATTGTATAGTATAGCACATCTCGGCGTCGAGGCTCAAACAAGTACTTCCAAAGGGTACGAGTTTAGATTGTCGCTAAATGGGCAGAAGGCCCGCCCAGGCTGCAAGGCACATAGCGCGACGAGGACTGAAAAAGCCTGCCACGCGGCCCAAATACATACCCAACAAAGTAATCGCAGCCCCATTTGCAACATGCCACAATGCCAATATTTCGACAGGCCGCTGGGAGGCGTCACTCCTACTGCACAGCAGACTAAAGAACCAACTGTCGCGTGGCATCACATCATTCGGATTGCATCGAGGGGGCAGACAGGAACGCAGTCGCCGCAGCCCTGACACATATTCGGCGGAAAGACAAATGGCTCTGCGTAAGGCGCCTCCTGGGTTAGGATGCCCCGAGTGCACGCCGCTACCGCCGGGCAGAGACCATCGTCGGGGCTGCATTCTTCGGGTTTACATCTATCGTAACTGACTATCGCAGTCGGCTTCGGCACAATGGCAGCCCATTTCCACTTGGCGCCTCAGTTTCGCACGAACTTTTCACTGTTTTTCTGCTTCTACGAGTAGATAGTCATCTAGCTCATACATACGGATGTTACTAAATCCGTACTCCACCAACATTTCGGTCCATTCTTCGCGGGAACTGGCTAAGAGGCAGTGAAAGCCGTGAGCAAGAAATCCTTTTGACCCGACTAAGTAGTCTATGCAGAAAAACCTGCCGCCAGCTTTCAGCAGCCGATAGATAGCCTTCAGAGATTCTCGCTGGTTTTCCATGCAGTGCATGGCCTGGCTAGATACTATGTAGTCAAAGGTATCATCTGGTTGGTCAAAGTGCCTGATATCTGCCTGGCGGAATTCGACATTCCCGCCTTCGGGCCGAGCCTGCTCCTGAGCCTTCTCAATGCTGTCCTTGGAATACTGGAGTGAGCAGGAATCAATCCCCAGTACCCGGAAACCTTCATGGGCCAGCTTAAAGGCCAGGTATCCTTGGCCGGTGCCCACATCAAGGATGTAGCTACTACAAGGTGTATCCTCCACCAGCGATAGTATCTTGTCAGCGGCGCGTTCCTTAGTGTCTGCTTCAGACTGGTTCTCGCGCTCCATTCGGCGACGCGCGCGCCGGCCGTGCCAGGTTATGGCCCATTTGCCGCGCCGACTATCCAGCTCGACAAACCCTCTGTCCAGGAGATTCGACAACACGTTGTCCATCTCGGCACTGGCGACCCACAATACTCCGCTCGACCGATAGGAACGATTACCGATGCTACGCTGCCGGATCTCTTCGATGAGTTCACGTCTAGTCCGGCTGTGCTCGGCCAGCAGTACTAGCACGTAGTAGTGGAGGAATTCTCTTATGCTGGGACCACTACGAGTGCGTCGCATAGCTGGCCTTCTTCATTGCTGCTGAACTAATGCTGGGGTTAGCAGGGGGAGATCGGCTGGTCGAAGGCTAGCAACAGTTTCGTTTACGACCAAGGGCAGGTTCCTGTCGGGCAGGACGCACCCGCCGCAGACGAGCCGGCCGATGAGTGACTGACAGCCGCCGAGAGCAGACGCCTGGTCTTCTTGCTGCCACAATTGGAACACACCGGCGGCTTTGCTTTCGAGTTGGGCTGCAGTACCTCCTGAATTTCTCCGCACTCCTGGCACTCATATTCGTATAGCGGCATACATCTCACTCGCTTTCTAGTCATTCAATAGCTGTTCTAACTGGGCCCACGTCCCGCGCAAGAAGCTTCAGTTAGGGACCTACCTTAGGGCAGCTCACCCACGATGTCAAGGCCTTGCCGGGGGTGTCAGGCCGGCTCTCGGTCAGAGATGCCCCGCCTACGCGACAATACCAGGAAGCCCGAGGGACGCGGCAATCCCGCCCTCACCCCTTAATCCCCTCTCTCACCCACGCCTTTGGCGCGGGTACCCGATGGCGCTGATGCGATATTGCGCGGACTTGTGGCACCAGCCACTAGGCTGACGGTTCCAGCGGTTCTATTCTTACGCCGGCCAGGAGGCCCTCAACATCCCTCTTTGACTCCGGTACAGCGCCGAAGGTCGAGGCGGCAGCAGCCCCCATAGCCACCGCCCAGCGGATCCTTTGCTCCAGCGGCTGGTTGCGGATGCTGGCTGCCGCAAAGCCAGCCACCGTCGCATCGCCGGAACCGACCGAACTGACGGATTCTATCTCCGGAGGCACGGCCCAGTAGCTGCCCTGCCTGGCAGTGACGAATATGGCGCCGCGTTTGCCCATTGACACTATCACAATGCGCACGCCGCGGCCGATGAGGTCCTTGGCCGCTTTCACCACGCCCTGAGGCACTGAAAGGGGCGAGCCGATCAGTTCCTGCAGTTCATGGAGGTTCGGCTTGATGACTTCCGGGGCGGCGTCAATTGCCGAGGCCAACAACTGGTCCCGAGCGTCAAGCATCAACGGGACACGCTTATCCCTGGCCAACTGCACCATCTCTTCATAGAAATGAAACGGCACACCGCGTGGGGCGCTGCCTGAAATGATAGCCATGTTGGAGCGGTCCAACAGCCGGCGCCACTGCCGCTTGAGCCGCTCGACCTCGTCAGGAGTCACTAAGGGGCTGGTCTCATCAAGCTGGGTCTGGGACGCATTCGAGGGGTCAACAATATTGATGCAAAGTCGCGACTCTTCGCCGATCGGAACAAACTCGGTGACAATGCCCTGTTGGGCGAGCATTTCGGTCATGAAAGGCTGCGATATGCCGCCGGCAAATCCGACCAGCAACACCTCCGCACCAAGGGTCCGCAGCGCACGGGCGACATTGACGCCCTTGCCGCCGGCATCGGCCCGGAAGCGCCGGGGCATGTGGTAGCTGCCTACGGCGAAATTCTCCACCTCGTAGGTGCGGTCAATGCCCGCGTTGGCACACATCACCAGCATCATCAGCTATCAGCCTCAGGCGACATCATGAAGGCTCAACGGCTAGCCGGACTGGCCCTCACCCCCGGCCCCTCTCCCGGAGGGAGAGGGGAGAAAGGCAACGGCAGAGCCGCAACGTACCCGAGCGAGGAATAAGCAATCGCCGCCCCTGGACCGTTAGTGTACTGCGGCGCGACTTGGCCGCGAATCCTGCAACGCTCATTAGCTCAAGAGCCGGCTTATTCTGGACAGGGCCTCGCGAATGTTGTCCAGGGAGTTGGCGTAGGAAATGCGCAAATAGCCCTCGCCATACTCGCCAAAAGCCGTGCCCGGCAACAGCGCCACGCCCGCCTCGTCCAGAAGCCTGCTAAATAATTCGTCACTGCTGTAGCCAGTACCTGCAATGTTGGGGAATGCATAAAACGCGCCATGAGGATATAAGCATGAAATGCCAGGTATCGAGTTAAGACCCTCGACGATGATATCGCGCCGCTGTTTGAAGGCGGCGACCATCTTTCTGGTCTCGTCCATTGGCCCGCACAGGGCGGCTATTCCAGCGCGCTGCACGAAGCTGTTGGTGCACGAGTTGGCGTTGAGCATCAGCCTGGTAAGCGCCTCGGCCAGTTGCGTGTTGGAAGCGCTGAAGCCCAGCCGCCAGCCGGTCATCGCAAACGATTTGGAAAAACAGTCAAGCAACAGCGTGCGCTCGGCCATGCCGTCGAAGGCGGCAATGCTGTGCTGCTGACCCTCGTAGATGATGCTCTCGTAGGTCTCGTCGGAGAGGACCATGATGTCATTTTCTATCGCGATGTGTGCGACGGCCTCCAGGCCATCTCTGGTCAGCACGCTGCCAGTGGGGTTGTGAGGCGAGTTGAGTACAATCAGCGAGGTCTTGTCGGTCACCAGGTCGGCCAGCTCGTTGACATCCAGGCGGAATTCGTTTTCCTCGCGCAGGATTATCGGCACCGGCGTGGCGCCCAGGAAATTGCTCATCGATTCGAAAGTCGGATATCCCGGGTTAGAGTAGATGACCTCGTCGCCGGCCTCCACCAGGGCAATCATGCCAAGGAATATGACGGGCTTGCCGCCCGGGACGATAACTATGTGCTCCGGGGCATAATCCGCCCCCCGGGTCTTCTTGATGTGGTCTGCCACCACGGCGCGGAGTTGTGAGTCGCCAGCCGGTGGGCCGTAATGGGTGTGACCGCTATTGATGGCCTCGCAGGCGGCGCGGCGGATATGCTCGGGAGTGTCAAAATCCGGCTCGCCGACCTCCAGGTGAATTATCTCCTTGCCCTCAGCTTCCAGTTGCCTGGCCCGGGCGAGGACTTCAAAACCCTTCTCGGTGCCCAGGCGCGCCATTCTTGATGCCAGAAGCATCGCGTAACGTCCCTTCCAGACTCATCAGTCGGGAACTTCAGGTGTGATTTGTAAAGCAGCCGGGCTACGTTCTTGTCTGTAGCCCGGCGATACCATTGTTAGTCTTGCTCTATCGTGGGAAGCTTGGCGAACCAGCCTAGTACTTGCTGGCACAAATCCGTATGATATATCGAGTGTCAACGGCGGCAGGCTGGAAGCCTGCCCCACGGATGGGAATACGGTGCGGGCGCACGCCGTGCGCCCCTACAAACGGCAAAGGCAACGGCACTGTTGTGATGCTCTACGGACTTGCGCCAGTAGGTACTAGCCCGCATTATTCATGAGTGAAATGGAATACCCAGCAGGAATTGGACATGCAGACCGCATTCGAACGACCTCGGGCTGGAAGCTGGAAATGCTGTCGCATTCCCACCTGAGCTTTCTGCTATGCAGAAAGCTCAGGCCGAGCCACGCGTTTGTGAATAATCCGGGCTAGCTCAGCATATCGCCGATTCGGTCGAGCGCCTTCTCGATGTTTTCCATCGAGTTGGCATACGAGAAGCGCAGGTGGCCCTCACCGTATTCCCCAAACGCCGTCCCCGCCAGGCACGCCACACCCGCCTCCTCCAGACACTTCCGGGCCAGCTCGCGGCAGTCATAGCCGGTCTCGACGATCCTGGGGAAGACGTAGAAAGCGCCCTTCGGAAGCAGACAGTCGAAGCCGGGGATGGAGTTGAGGCCCTCGACGATGGCGTCGCGGCGCTGTTTGAAGGTGGCTACCATCTTCCTGGTGTCGTCCATCGGGCCCTGCAGTGCCGCTATTCCGGCCCGCTGGATGAACGAGGTTGTGCAGGAGTTGCAGTTGGTCTCGAACTTGGCAATAGCCGCGGCCAGATCGGGGTGACATACGCCGTAGCCCAGCCGCCAGCCGGTCATCGCAAAGCTCTTGGAGAAGCAGTCGAGGATGATGGTCAGGTCCTCCATGCCGTCCACGGCGGCGATGCTGTGATGCTCGCCCTCGTAGATAAGCTGCTCGTACGGCTCGTCGGACATGACCATGATGTCATTCTCGATGGCAACCTCGGCGATGGCTGCCAGGTCCTCCTTGGTCAGCACGCCACTGGTCGGGTTCTGCGGGGAATTGATGACGATCATCTTCGTCTTGTCGGTGACCAGGTCAATCAGGTCTTTGACATCGAGGCGGAACTCATTCTCCTGCAGAAGTGGGATGGGTACAGGCTTGCCGCCGACAAAGTTGATCATGGATTCGTAGATGGGGAAGCCCGGGTTGGGATAGATGACCTCGTCGCCGGGATTAACCAATGCAGTGATGCCCCAGTAGATAATCGGCTTGGCTCCGGGGACGACAACAACATTCTCCGGCCCGTAGTTGGTTCCCCTGGACTTGTTTATGTGCTCAGCTACTACGGCACGGAATTCCGGATCGCCCGCAGACGGGCCATAGTGCGTCCAGCCGTCGTTCATCGCCTCACAAGCGGCGTCAATTATGTGCTGTGGTGTGTCGAAATCGGGCTCGCCGATCTCAAGGTGAACGATCTCCCTGCCCTCTGCTTCCAACTGCTTGGCTCTCGCCAAGACCTCGAAAGCCGTTTCACTGCCCAGCCTGGCAAAACTATCGGCAAGACGCATTTTGAAACTCCCTTTCTGTCTGGTAATGACTTCAATAACCGTGCCTGGACCCGCAACCGGCAGTTGTCAGATGCCGCAGGCGCCGCGACTACCGCCGCCCTGTGTGAGTGTGTGTGACGCTGTGACACTGCGGTTAGCGGGGAATTGACTTGTGCGTGCCCTGGGACATCCAGGCGTGGTCCATAAAGCCGCCCCGAAGTTGGGCACTATAATACACTGAACCGTGATATTGTTCAAGTGCGACCGGCATTCTGTAGGGCGGGGACCCGCCCCGCCGAATAGATCAGGCGTACGGACGATCTTTGCACGCGCTGGAGCGAAAACGGGGAGACTCACGCATGACCGTGGGCTGTGGCGGAGTCGTGATATCGCTCTATAGCTCTGCCAGCGCTGCTTGCGCCTGCTTGGCGACATCAGGGCGATTCTCGGCCTCGGCAGCCTGCTTCAGGAGTGTCTTGGCGCGCTGGGTCTTGCCGGATTTTGCCAGGGCGTAGCCCAAGTGATACTTAACCGCCGGGCTGTCCGGCCAGTGCGTACGCACCTGTTCAAGCAGTTTTATTCCTTCTGCATACTTGCCGCTGCGCACCCAGGTCCACGCCAGCGTGTCAGCATAGGCGTGGTTTTTCGGGTCTTGGCGGAGAACCTTGGTGGCAAGGTCTGTGGCTCTGGACAGTTGCTCACCGCGGTCAGCAAGGGTGATCGCCAAGTTGTTAGCTGCCGGTGCCAGGTCAGGCCGCAGCAGCAAGGCTTCCTCATAGGCGGCGATGGCAGCTTCGATGTCACCCATCTGGGAATAGAGGCTGCCAGCGGTGAAGTGCACCATTGCGTTCTCAGGACTGGCCTCTTGTGCCTGTTTTGCAGCCTCGACCGCCTGTTCCATCTTCCTGCTTCTGACCAGAGCGGTGATGAGAGCCTGGCGATATCGGCGCTCTCCCGGTACCAGTTTGATGGCGGCGCGGTAGGCAGCTTCCGCTTCACCCAGCTTTGCCAGGGATAGGGCGCTGTCACCGAGAGCATAATGCAGCGGCGCGTGCCCGGGATGTTGTTTGATCGCTGTCGGTAGCATGTCGTAGGCTTGCTGGCGTTGGTTCTGGGCTAATAGTGCGCGGGCGCGGGTGACCTGCGCCTCCCGCGGCCCCCTGAAGTCTTCATCAAGCAATCTCTCGGTCAGCTTCTGTGCCTCAGCAGGCTTGCCCTGGCGCATCCTGACTACCGCCATGCCGATTACCGCGCGCGGCCAGTTGGGGTCCAGCTCCAGCGCCTTCTCCAGCGCTTTTACCATCTCCTCGAGATCCCGCGTCAGTGTGTAAGCCTGGGCCAGGCGCTCGTAGGCCTCGGCGGTCGGCTCCTGCTCGACACGCTCCTTGGCTTGAGCAAGAGCTTCTGCCGGGCCGTAGTTTTCCGCGATGGCCCGAATGTCGGGGCTTAACTCGGCCAGGTCCTCCTGGCCGCAACCGGTGAGTGTGCTGAGGAGTAGTAGTGCCGCCAGCACAACTGCTGCGAGCAGCGGTAGAATCGGAATGCCTCCACTGATACGACGACTACTGTGTCTCAAGTTGCGTACTCCTTTACTGGTTCGAAGACAGGACAAGAGCAGATGGTACCTACCTGGCCTCCTCTGGGTCTGCCCGGGCGCGCTGCCAGATGGGGTACCACGCGCTTATTATACAACATTGAGCCATCGCAAACTAACCCCTCGGCTGCAAATGTGCCCTGATCTTTTCATTCTAGCACTGGACAGCCGTTGTGACAGGTGCTACAATTATCGAACAGGTGTTTGCATGGATAGTGTCGGGCAGGATGCCTCACCCGCGCCTCTGGCGCGGGTCAGAGAGGGGACAACGACAACGGCAACGGAGGCGGGCCGGTCTCCTTGCGGTTCGGCAAGCTCACCGCAACTCGGCACGGCCCCTCCGAACAACGGGGACAACGGCAACCGACTCGGGCAAGATGCCCGAGCCACGCGACAAGAAAAGGCAGCCTGTGCCACGTAGGGCTGGAAAACGGGCGGTGCGGTAGAAGCCCCCGTCTTCGCTAGAGCTATGGCGGGCAAGCTCGAGCCACGGGATTCTTGGGAATGGCCGAGGCAGGCGCCAACTGAAAGGCATTGTCAGGCTGGAAAGCCTGACCCACGGGACTTTTTGGGGAAGCCCGAGCCATGCGATGATATTTCGAAAGGCTACCCTACGGTTGAAAAGAGCAGAGGGTCGTAATATGAACAAGAGAGTGATTATGCATGCGGATCTGGATGCATTCTTCGCCTCGGTGGAGCAGGCGGAAAATCCGCAATACCGCAACCAGCCGGTTATCGTCGGCGGCACAACGGGCCGAGGAGTAGTCTCGGCCGCCTCCTACGAGGCCCGACAGTTCGGGGTACATTCGGCAATGCCGATGTGGCAGGCCAGGCAGCTTTGCCCACACGCCATCTTCGTGCCTGTAAACGGCGAACTTTACAAACGCTACTCGGACCATACCACGCAGCTCTTCCTGAGCTATACTCCCCGCGTTGAACCTGTTTCGATAGATGAAGCGTATCTCGATATTACCGGCACTGAAAAGCTGTTTGGCCCGCCGCTTGAGGTCGCGCGTCAGATCAGACAAAAGATCAATGAAGACCTGAACATCACCATCTCGATAGGCCTCAGCAGCAACCGTCTGGTGGCCAAAATGGCCTCCGATTGGAACAAGCCCGACGGGCTTGTGTGGATATGCGACGAACAACTGCCGGAGGTGCTTGATGAGCTGCCTGTCTGCAGGCTATCCGGGATCGGCCAGGTGACCC
Organism: Candidatus Zipacnadia bacterium; assembly: GCA_029821145.1. Taxonomy (GTDB): domain Bacteria; phylum Armatimonadota; class Zipacnadia; order Zipacnadales; family UBA11051; genus UBA11051. The sequence goes on along the minus strand of JALGTY010000155.1, from coordinate 6,610 downwards.
AACAGCGCCTCAGTTGCATGGGCATCAGCAAGATCGGTCAGTTGCGGGGCATACCCCTGGAGCTTCTGGAAAAGGAATTTGGCAAGCTGGGGCTGCATCTGTACAAGGCCAGCCGCGGTCAGGGCAGTGCCGAGGTGAGAGAATATCAGGGCCAGCAGGGCCGCAAGCAGGTCAGTGAGGAGATGACACTACAGCAGGACAGCCGCGATGCGCGCTATCTGCGAATGCGGCTGTTGTCTATGGCTGCCAATCTCGCCCGCCGCCTGCGCGAACAGCGCTCTCTGGGCAAAACCGTCACCATTAAGCTGAGGTTTTCCAACTTTGAGACCATCACCCGCAGCATTACCCTGCAGCACCCCACTGATAACTGGCAAATGATACATAAAGCAGCCGACGAGTTGCTGGACAAGATGGACCTTGGTGCCCAGCGGGTGCGACTGGTCGGCCTGGGTGTCAGTAATCTGAGGGATGGTGCCGGTGTCAGCCAGCTCAGTCTGTTCGATGACGGCCCCGTGCAGGCTCACAAGCTGGATCGGGCGTGCGATGAGATCGTCGAGCGGTTCGGCAACGGCGCTATCACACAGGCGAGGCTGCTGTAGGACCGAGGTGGAGGCCTTACGTCCGATGGTCCCGCAGCCATGTGTGGAGGTTGGCAAAGGCTGGTGGAGGAGAGGCGCGGAGTTGCACCTGCTCGCCGGTGACCGGGTGGGTGAAGGCAAGCTGTGCGGCATGGAGAGCCTGGCCGGACAGCGCGGCAACCAGCCGGTTGAGGTCTTCCGGGCCCGCTGCGTCGCGCTGGGGATCCCCGTACTGAGGATCGCCGATAACCGGCAGACCAATATGCGCCATGTGGACCCTGATCTGGTGCGTGCGGCCGGTCTGGAGGCTGCAGAGAAGATAACCGGCCTGGCGCGTTTTCTGTCTTGCGCTCGGAGGAGCCCACGACCAGCGGTATCGCTCCTCAACCTGGTAGTCGGTAACCGCCTCGCGCCCGCCCTCTTCGAGGACGCTCATGAGTGTGCGGTGGTGCGGGTGTCGGCCGAAGCGGGTAACGATGCGGCCGCGCGACTGAGCGGGGACCTCCCAGACCAGCACCTGATAAGTTCGCTCCACCTCCCGCCGCTCGATCGCCGCGCAAAGCTGGCGGTGCACCTGGTCATCTTTCGCCACCAGTATCAGGCCCGAGGTGTCGCGATCGAGGCGGTGCACCAGGCCCGGGCGGATCTCCCCTCCGGCGGTGCTCAACTTCTTGCAGTAGCCCGAAAGTGCGTTGACCAGTGTATCCCGCTCATGTCCCGGGCCCGGATGCACAGCCATTGCCGGCGGCTTGTTGACGACCAAGAGATAGTCGTCCTCACAGATAATATCCAGCGGCAGGTCCTGGGCCTCCAGATGCAATGGCTCTGGTGCGGGAATGGTTATCTCGATGCTCTGGCCGGCCTCTACCGTCGCCGCCGGCTTGGCCGCCTGTCCGTCCAACTTGATGTGCCCCTCAGCAATGAAGCGCTTCACGACCGTCCGCGAGAGGTCCTCGGCCAGCACGGCCACACACGCATCCAGACGCCGGCCCGCCAGTTCCACCGGTACGGTATAAGCTCGCTTGTCGGGTGTTGGCGTCATTGTGTCGCTATTGCTTGTCCTGAGGTTGGCGAGGCCAGGTGGTTATGAGGATTATTGCGGAAAGCACGAATATTATGATGCTGGCAAGCTGGGCCTCGGTCATGAAGAAGCCTTCGGTGAGGTATTTCGCGGTGGCTCCGGCGCGGGTGAGCTCCACGCCAAAGCGCATCACCGAGTACAACATCAGGTAGCCGAGGAACAAGTGCCCTGATCTCTTCACGCGAGGCTTCAGATATACCAGCACAGCAAAGATAAGCAAACTGAGCGCGGAGGCATAAAGCTGGGTGGGGTGTACTGGGACACCCGGGGTGGTGCAGGCTCCCGTCGCCGGGAAGGTAACCGCCCAGGGCAGATCGGTCGGCACTCCGTGGCAGCAGCCATTGAGGAAGCAGCCGAGGCGTGCGAAGCTGTATCCCAAGGCCAGCGCCGGCGCACATTGATCGGCGAGACGGAAGAAGTTATGGCCATGATAGCGACAATACAGATACGTCACCAGCACTGCGCCCGCCACGCCACCGTGGAAGGAAAGACCTCCGGACCACACGTCGAACATCTCGCCAATGCTGGAGAAGTGCTGCAGATTGAGCAGCACATATACTATGCGCGAGCCGACTATGCCGCCGATTAGCGTGCCGAGAGCCACATCTATGATCGCCGCCGACTTCAGGTCGTCTTCAGTGGCCGAGTACGCCGCCCACAGCGTCCCGGCAGTGAAGGCCACCAGCATCATCACTCCGTACGCCTTGATGGAGAGCGGCGTGAAGTGATTGACCAGAAAAAACAGAATCAGCGCCACGGCCAGCGATACCGCCGCCGAACTCAGCAGGTCCGCGGCCCTGGTCGGCTGTTGAGTCTTGCCATTTTCCAGTCGCTGCCACAGGCACACGAAGGCGAATGCCGCCAGCCAGATGACGGGAAGTGCCACCCAGCTCCACGGCCCCAGTTCGATCAGGACTGATCGCATTGTTGCTCCTCCGGCTCTGGCCGCTGCCCGGCTCTCAGTTGCTCCAGTACGAGGTGGTAGCCGATCAGCAGTGCGCCGGCCACAATGGCAATGTCGGCGACATTGAACACCGGCCAGACGTGAAAGTCAATGAAATCCACGACGGCTCCGAGGGACAGGCGGTCGTATAGATTGCCGACCGCGCCGCCGAGTAAGAGCGGCAGGCCAGTGCGCAGATAGCCGACCATACGCCTCGCCCGCAGGCCGCACAAGAGCAGCCCTACAGCCATCACTGCAGCCAGATATGTGAGCCATTCGGTCTGTGCGGCCAAGAGTCCCCAGGCCGCGCCGGTGTTATGTCGCAGACTGAAGCTCATTACCGGCCCCAGGACTCGGAGGTCCTCACCGGGGGCCAACGCGTGCGATGCTGCCAGCTTGGTTAATCGGTCCAGGGCAAAAACGAACAAGGCTATCGCATAGAAGGTGCCGACCGCACGGACACCGATAGCCTTGCCAGCAGAGGCAGCGCTGTCACCGGCCATCATCCGGACAGCGCCTTGCGACACTTGGCACACGTCGTCGCGTAGGGGAGGAACTCCAGCCGGGATTTGGGGATATTCTTTCCGCAACGATTGCAGATGCCGTATGTGCCGTCTTCTATCTTCTCGAGGGCAGTGTTGACCTCCGCGAGAATGTCGCGGAAATTCTCACCGATGGCGGCAACCTGTCCGCGCTCAGCGGTGTCACGCGCCGCATCGCCGCCCAGCCGCGCTTTTTCGGCCTCGAGTGTCTTCTTGAATTTCCTGGTATTGAGCTTGCGTTTGCGCACCATCTGTACGTCCTCCTTGAAAGCACCTGCGTCTGCAGGATACATCTATTCTCCCCTGGTAAGCACTCACCTTCCCGCTTGTGCTTGCTGGAGCGCGGCGACCCGCTCAGCGCAGCGCGCACACAATCCCTCGTAACGGTCATCGGCATTGACTGATTCAAGCCGCATCCAGCAGCGCTCGCACTTGTTGCCGGTATTCTTCTGCGCTGCGATGTACATGTCCTGGCTGTCGGTTTGTTCAGGCGCTTGCTCAATCGGCTTCAATTCGACCAGCGATACAATCATCAAGGTCTCAAGCTGCCCGAAGCTTTCCAGGAACTCCTGCGTGTCATCATCGGCATATATGACGAGTCCGGCCTCAAGCGGGTTCTCACATTCCCCACGATCTTTCGCCGCCTCGAGCGCGGCCATCGCCCGGTGGCGGAGCTGCATGAACCGGTCCCAACGGGCCAGGAGCTCTTTGTCATAAAGCTGGTGAGTGAGCTGCGGCCAGTCACAAAGCTGCACGCTATCGGGAAGCGTTGCGTCGAGTCGGCGCATCTGTTGCCACAACTCCTCGGCTGTGAAGGTCAGAACCGGAGCCATCATCAGCGTCAGGCCCTTGAGTATCTCCCAGAGCGCCGTCTGCGCCGAGCGCCTGTCATGCGCCTCACGCAGGTCGGTGTATAGCCGGTCCTTGCACAGATTGAGGTAAAATGCGCTGAGATCCGTGGCGCAGAAAGCATGCACCTCGTGATAAAAGAGGTGCAGGTCCCAGTTGTCAAAGGCCCGCGTCATCCGCTCAATGAGCCACTGCAGCCGCGCCAGGACCCACCTGTCAACCTCCGCCAGCTCTGCGTAGGGCACCGCGTCGGCGTTCGGGTCGAAATCCTGGCAGTTCTGCAGCATGAAGCGGCAGGTGAAACGGATTTTCTTGTAGGCGTCGGCCACCTGCTTGTGAATTTCGTCCGACGAATACATCTTTTGCCTGAAATCGGCATAGGTAAACCACATTCTGAGCACATCGGCGCCGTACTTCTCATAGACAGCGTCGGGGTTGATCATGTTTCCCTTACTTTTGGACATCTTCTGGCCGGTCTCATCCAGAAAGAACGCGTGGCCCACAACCATCTTGAATGGCGCCGGCCGGCCCATCGCTACGGCGACCCACAACGAGGTCTGGAACCAGCACTGGTACTGGTCGTCGCCCTCGAGGTAGAGGTCGGCAGGCGCTCCGAGGTCCGGGTCGGCTTCCAGAACGCAGTAGTGGCTGGCCCCCGAGTCGAACCAGACCGATATGATGTCCGGCTCTTTAGTGAACTTTTCGCTGCCACATTCGCATCGGGTGCCTGGCGGCAGAAGCTCCTCGGCACTGCGCTCAAACCACACATCAGCCCCGTGCTCGGCCACGAGGTCGGCGACATGGAGCATTACCTGCTTGTCAATCAGCGCCTTCTCGCAGCTCTCGCAGTAGAACACCGGGATCGGCACGCCCCAACTCCGCTGGCGGGAGATGCACCAGTCCGGGCGGTTCTCGACCATACCGGCTATGCGCTTTTCGCCCCAGGCGGGCATCCACTGTGCCTTGGCGATCTCGGCAAGCGCCGGCTCGCGCAGCTCGTCAATATTGATGAACCACTGCTTGGTGGCCCGCCAGATTACCGGCTCGTGACAGCGCCAGCAGTGCGGATACTCGTGCTCGGTGGTGTGGGTGCGCAGAAGCGCTCCCGCCTCCTGCAGCAGTTGTTCCACCGCCTCATTGTTCTGGTCGCAGACGAGGCCTTCAAGTTTCGAGCCGGCCTCGGCAGTGAAGCGGCCAAGGTCGTCGAGCGGGCTGATGATATCCAGGCCATACGCCAGCGCGGTCGCATAGTCCTCGGGGCCGTGTCCGGGAGCCGTGTGCACGCAGCCGGTGCCTGTCGCCAAGTCCACGTAATCGGCCAGCACCACCGGCGAATTGCGCTCGTACAGCGGATGCCTGGTGACGATGCCCTCAAACTGTTTGCCGCTGCGGCGGGCGATGATTTCGCCCTCGCCCAGACCGCACTCGTGCAGCGTGACAGGCATTAAGTCCTCGGCCATCAGCAGATAGCGGCCACCGGCCTCGACCAGGACGTAGTCAGCCGACGCGTTGACCGCTATGGCGGTGTTGCCCGGGATCGTCCAGGGGGTGGTGGTCCAGATGAGCATTTCGGCCCTCGCGCCCTCGGGTAGCTCCGGGAACACTTTGGACGAATCAAGGACACTAAAGGCCACATAGATGGCGGGGGAGGTTTTGGTCTCGTACTCGATTTCGTCCTCGGCCAGGGCCGTCTCGCAGTGGTAGCACCAGTACACCGGTCGGAGGCTGCGGGAGAGCAGGCCGCGGTCGGCGATTTCGGCGAAGGCCTCGATCTGCCGGGCCTGGTACTGCGGGCTCAGGGTCAGGTACGGGTTCTGCCAGTCGCCGCGCACGCCGAGGCGCTTGAACTGCTCGCGCTGGACCTCAACATACCTCAGCGCCAGCTCGCGGCACTTGGCCCGCCACTCCAACACCGGCACATCGTGGCGGCTCATCCCATACTCTTTGGTGACGCTCTGCTCGGTCGGCAACCCCTGGGTGTCCCAGCCCGGCACGTACGGGCAGTCAAAGCCCCGCATCGTCTTGTACTTGATGCTTATATCCTTGAGAATCTTGTTCAGAGCCTGCCCCAGGTGGATGTCGCCATTGGCGTACGGCGGCCCGTCGTGCAGCACGTACCTGGGCGCACCGGCACGAAACTCCCGCACTCTGGCATAAATGTCAAGTTCTTCCCACAGCTTGACTATCTCAGGTTCCCGCTGAGGCAGATTGCCCCGCAGCGGAAAGTCCGTATTGAGTAGGTTCAAAGTCTCCCGGTAATCCATTACTACGCTCCTCAGGCGGCTAATTAGCGGTATATGCTATCAACAGCTTGCTGACAAGTCAAGTGCCGACAGCGGGTCATTGCCAATCTCGGGGGGGGGGCGGTATACTCTACCTGCGAGACAAGTCGCAAGGTGAGTAGTTACCATTGATGAGGGAACGGAGGAGATCACAGTGTTCAGGCGAGCAGACAGGATCGTGCTATCCATGGTGGCCGCGCTGGTGGCTCTGGTGTTCTCGGGGCTCCCGGTTGTGGCCGCACAGAGTTGTCTTATCGAGTACGGCAGCGGTCCGGCTTACTACGTTGTCGAGGACGGGCGGAAGACCAAGGACAACAGACTTCCGGTGGATCTAG
>JALGTY010000154.1 GCA_029821145.1 Candidatus Zipacnadia bacterium | reverse complement strand
GGTGGGGAAATGCAGGATGCAGCGCGATGGGGCCGCAGTTGGCACAAGAAGGGCAGCGAGCGGCGGGAGGCCGAGACGGCTTGTGCCAGAGAACGGTATTACGGGAAAACAGGCATACCGCGAAACGGGAGAAAGGGAAAAAGGGAACGCGGCAATAGGGGGCAGCGAGATGGGCCATGTATTGACCGGGCTCGGCCTGGAGCTTTGGGGTGCCGGCAATGGTGATGGTGAGGGGCTGGGCGGGGTGTGTGTGGAGATGTATGAGGTCGCCCGGCTTAAGGTTGGAGAGGTACCGGAGAGGAAGCCGGATGCGGGCAATCTCGGCGGCGAGAGTGATGACTGACCTGACGGCGTGGTGGGAAACGGGCCCGTGGAGCGAGAGGGGAGAGGGGTCGGCTGTATCGGATTGAGTGTTAGTGGAACGGCGCAGCAAGCGCTGGAGTGAGGTTTGGGGCAGTGCGAGGTTGGCAGGGGCCGTAATCTCGCCGAGGGTAAGGCGGAAGGTGGCATGGACGATGTCCTGAGCCTGGGAGCTGATGTCGAGGGTGGCGAGAGTCGTGGCCAGGGCGTCAACCGTTGGGTTCAACTGTGCCAGCGCCGGCCAGGTCAGAGTCCAGGTGTGGAGCATTTCGTCGAACAGGCGGGCCAAGAGTGCAGACTCGATCGGGGTGAGTTCGTGTGAGGGTGGGGTGGGGGAGGGCTCGGAGGCGCCAAGCATGGTATCGAGGAGCGGGAGCGCAATGGCAGGATCAATCTGCCAGACAGCGGCAGGCGAGTGGGGGTCGAGGGTGAAAATGGCGATGATGGGATTGGGCGGCAGGCCGCGGAGGTACTGGTCGAAGGTGGGGTGGTCGAGGCCCTCGAAGGAGACGGCCAGCGGGACATTCAGGTAGGCGCTCAAGGTCCGGGAGAGAACCTTGGCAAGGACGGTGCAGCGGTCTCGGAGTTCGTGTGCCTGGTCTGGCAAGAGCCTGGTCGCATCGCGGAAATCGTACAGCGCAACCTCGGCCGGCTCGCCAGTGCCGGCCTGGGCTTGGGCGATGTCCATGGAGGTGCTCAGAATGTCGAGTTCTTCTTGGCTAATCAGCGGCTCGTCGCTCATCTGTTGCCGACCTCGAGCAAGATAGTTACGTAGAGCTCTGCGGCTGAGGCAAGCGTCTCAGCCGAGTAGCTACTTGGCGCGCACTATTCAATGTAGGTTGCATCTTCGTAATCTATGGTTATGTCGCCTGCCTCTTCGAGGGCTCGGGCCTGTGCGGCAAGCTGCGCGCGGGCATTCTCCACATCGGAGACACGTACCGGCCCCAGGGCCTCCAAGTCCTCTTCAAGCGCCTGCGTGGCACGCTCGGAAAGGTTGTCTGTGACGCGTGCCTTGCTTTCTTCGTCGAGGCCCTTGAGCGCCAGGGCGAGGGTCTGGGTCTCGGCCGCTCGGAACACCGTCTGCAGCGTACGGTCGGGGAGCTTGAGCAGGTCCTCAAAGGTGAACAGATTTTCTTCGATCTGGGCGGCGAGGTCGGGGAGACGCTCCCGCAGGTCCTCGAGTAGGCTCTGCTGGGTCTGGCGGTCCATGTTGGTGACGGTGTCGAGGAGGAAGGCGAGGGTATTGTCCGCGGTGTTGTGCTTATTGGCGTTTTGGGGGACGAACGTTTCCTCGAGGCCGGCGGCCAGAGCCTGTAAGGTGCCGGGTGCGAGGGCCTGGAGGGCGGCGGCGCGGGCGAGGATTTCGCCACGGCGCTGCTCCGGGACGTTCTGGAGCACAGAGGCGGCCTTGGCGGCGGAAAGCTGGGTGAGCAGGACTGCCGCTGTTTGGGGCAGCTCGGCTTCGAGGCGGCGGGCTATCATGTGCGGCTCCATATCGGCCATCTGGCGGAGGCGCTCCAGGCCGTCGCCCTGCCGCAGCAGCAGGTCACTGCCTCGAGCGCCGCCGAGAGTGTTGCTAAGTATCTCCTGCGCCATGTCAATGCCGCCAAGCCGCTCGGTCTGCAAGCACGAGGCCGAGAACTCCCTGAGCACTTCGCTGTATTCGTCGGCGTTGATGGCGTCGAGATGGGCCACCTCCTCGGCGATCGCCCGCACAATGGTCTCATCCAGACGGCTGCAGACCTGGCTGGCGAGCTCGATGCCCAGGGAGGCGATTATCACCGCGGCCTTGCGGATATTGGTGCGGCTGCTCATCAACTCGTCGGCCACGTGCTCCACCTCCAAAAGGCTCTGTCCCCTTTTTCTACCGGTTGGGAGTGGCCAGGAGCGCTACGTTGATCTCGAGCTTGCCAAACTGGGTGGCGACGGGCACCACCAGCGCGGGGCAGATAGTGGTAATCTGCACACCGCTGCCCTGAATCAACGATGGCGGGGTAATGTCGCACTGGTAGCCGCTTTTTTCGAGATAGGTAGTCGCATTACCGGTTATCATGTTGGCAAGCTCGCTCAAAGCACTGGAAGCCAATTCGTCAATCTCTTCGACGTCCTGGCCCAACATCAGGCCCGCAATCTTCGTTGCGGTGGCGTCGGACAGTCCGTAGAGGGCCACACCTTCGACCATACCGTTGACGCCGAGAACCGCCGTAAGCTCCTGGGAAGTGAAGGTATTGCCGCTACGCAGCCTCAACTGCCCTCGCTCCGGAGAGGCATTCACAACTTGTGACAGGACGGTAAAGGCTGCGCGGACAAACGGGTCAATGAACTTGACTTCCACAGAGCTGACCTCCTTGAGCGCGTTGGGCTGGAAAACCATACCCGCTTCAGATGAGTGGGTACTCGCTCTCCCGAAACGGGCGAGGGGCGAACGGCAACGGCGGCCCTCACCCCCGGCCCCTCTCCCTGTGGGAGAGGGGAGAACGGCAACAGCGACAGGCGAGACGCCTGCCCTACTAACGGCAAAACGGGGCAACAGCGGCTGGGGAGACACCTGTCGTACCAGATTATCTAACCCGTGGTGGCAGCAATTTAGGTGCCAACTGACAAAAAAGGTGGCAGAGCCTTTTCTCGTCATGAAAATCGGTAAGTGCTTTGACTTGTGCTGCTCTGAAACAAACCTCTGTGGACTTTTTCAGGCGGCCGCTGACAAGACGCGCTTTACCACCGTCAGGACTTCATCCGCCTCAAAAGGCTTTACCACGTACTCACTGGCACCCGCCTTGACAGCATCGAGTACCAACTGCTGCTGGCCCAAGGCCGAGCATATCACGACCTTTGCCGAGGGGTGCTTTTCGAGTATCGTCTTGGTCGCAGTGATACCGTCCATCCCAGGCATGGTGATATCCATCAGCACAAGGTCGGGTTGCTCCGCCTCGTACGCGGCAACTCCAGCCTCGCCGTCGGCGGCCTCGCAGGTTTCGTAGCCTTCGCCGTTGAGGATGTTTTTCAACATTGTGCGCATGTAGATTGCATCATCAATAGTGAGTATTTTCGCAGACATCGCTTCTGTCTCCTTATGCTCACGCCTGTTGGCGCATTAGAGCGGCAATCTTCCTCAGCAGCTGGTGATGTCGGTCGGATATCACACTCCAGACGCCGGATCTGACGCTTCCAGGTGGTCTGCCGACCTGCACTTGCGCTCAGACGCAGCGCGGGTCCGCCAGCGCCCGCGGCTGCTGCAAGTAAGCGTGATTGCGAGTTATTATCGGCTGTCGCGGGGCTGTTCTTGAGTTCCAAGAGGGTTTACAGAAAACTTTCTAAAGCTAGGTTGGGAGAGCGCCGATAGATACTAGAAACCGCCGACTAGGGTGGTTGCCGATGACCAATCGAAGCAGGTGGGTAAGAAGCCCACAGCTTCGGTCTTTTGTCGTAAGCCTTCTCCGGTTCACACTCCTGGTACGAAGGAGTGCTCAATAGCGAATGTTACGAACGGCAGCAGTAGTTGCACCTCACGTCTCACCAAGTGTCCTGCCTCAGGTTGTCGCGCAAAGCGCGCTATTGGAATTGTCAGCCCTCGAGCTTGAAGAAAGAGTCGCAGAGGAATTGGAGGAGAACCCCGCGCTGGAACTGGACCACGAGACGCTGCCTCCACTTGATTACATGCCCGCCCCACGCATCCGGCGCTCCGCCGTCAGCTACGACAGCAGCGACTCCTACGACATCTGGACCAACCTCGCGGACGGCTACACGCTCAAGGATGACCTCAAGCAGCAATTCAGGGCGCAGAACGGCCATGGGGACTATTCGGTTGCCGAGCTTCTGATCGAGGCCATTAACGAGGACGGGTATCTGACCATCAGCGTTGACGAGGCCGCCGAACAACTGGCGGTTGATTACCGGCTGGTGGAGCGTACTCTCCAGGCCATACAAAAGCTTTCGCCCCACGGCTTAGGGGCGCGCGACCTGTGCGAATGTCTGCGCCTGCAACTGGGTGCGCTTGACCCCCGCCACATTCCCGACGGGGTTGAAGCGATCATTGACAACATGGCCTACCTCACTTCGAGGAGCTCAGTGGGGGGGAGCCACACTGCGTCTGTGGAGGAACTGAGAAGCCTGACGAAGCTGTCCGGGCCGCAGATACAACGCGCATTGGATTTCATACGCAAGCGGCTGTTCCCGTATCCCGGCCGGGCCTTCCAGTGCTCCTGGACCGGGGCCGGGAAAGCGAACCAATATGTTTACCCGGATGTTATCCTATCACTAGCGCATGGTGACCGGATCACCATTTCGGTTCCGCAGTCTGAGCGGCTGGCCATGCGCGTAAACGCCGCCTACCGGCGGCTGGATGATGATTTGCGCAGCAATAGCGTGCGGACCCGTGATGAAAGCCTGAAAGAGGCCCGCCGGCTGGTGCGCACGGCTCGGCAGTTCATAGATAACCTCAAGCGGCGCTATCGGACCATGTACAAAGTCATGGCCGCCATCGTGGAAGAGCAAGAGCAATTTATTGTGAAGGGGCCGGCGTATCTGCATCCACTGAGCAAGAAGGAGATCGCCGCCGACCTCGGCTACCATGAGGCCACTATCTGCCGCGCTACTAAGGACAAGTACGTGCTGATGCCCGACGGTCGCCTCGAGGAAATTGACATCTTCTTTGATGATGCCCTGCCGGCCAAGAGCATGATCCGACGGCTGGTGAATTCCGAGGATAAGTCGGCGCCCTTGTCGGACCGCTGGCGCGGCGCACGGTGACCAAATACCGGCTTCAGCTCGAGGTCCCGCCCGCGAACCAGCGGAGAGCAGCGTAGGCGGAAGGTTACGACAACGGCAACGGCGTCGGGCTGGAAGCCCGACCCACGGGAATGGTAATTACTCACCTTGTGGTCTGCAAAGGAAATGCACAGGCGAGGACGCCTGTCCTCCAGGTTTGTTAGAGTGGCACGGCCCTTCTTGCTAGTCTTCCTGGACGACAGGCTTCCTAGCCTGTCGAGGCCTCTCCGAAGAGCAACGGCATGGACAGGCAGGGATGCCTGTCCTCCAGGATAAGGTCTTGGGGGCGCGTCGCCACCTGCTACCTTGCTTGCCCCGGGAATATATCTTGGAGGCCCCACGCACAGGATGAAAAGTCGCTTCGGGTCAAGCCTCTGTCTCCACCACCATCCAACCGTCGGCCTCTGGCATAGCTATTGCAGTATTCGCAGTGCTTGTCGCCCTAAACCGTGAGAGGAAAATGCCGCAACACCATATGCTCTCAGATATCACGACAGCGGCCCTGGAGCGGGGCTTATCGGGGGCCTACGCCCGCCAGCTCGCTATTGCCGACAATCTGGCGAATATCGAGACCCCGGGCTATCAGGCCAAAGAGGTGCGCTTCGAGCAGAGCCTGCGGGCCGCAATCGAGGCGGAGCGCTCGACAGGTGGTACGACAGGCGTCTCGCCTGTCGGAATCGCGCGCACTCACGTGCCACACTCCGAAGCAGCGGGTACCCGGCGCGGGCTGATCGAAGCCGTCCAGCCGAGGGTTGGGCCGAAGAATGCTGCCGCGCGGCACGATGGCAATACGGTAAATCTTGAAGCCGAGATGGTGGCCATGAGCAAGAACTCGCTGCATTACAAGATGCTTGCACGGCTGCTGGCCAAGAAGCTGCGCATGATGCGACGGGCCATAAACGGAGGTAGTGGTGAATGAGTATGTTTCGCGCCATTGATACCAGCGGCAGCGGTCTGTCCGTGCAGCGGGCGCGCATGGATGTGATCGCCGAAAATATCGCCAATGCAGAGACCACGCGCACTGTCGAAGGTGGCCCGTACCGGCGTCTCCGAGTGATCGTAGCGCCCGCCAATGGGCCGGATGGTGGAGTGGAGGTTATCGGTATCGCCGCTGACGAGGGCCCTTTCAAGCAGGTGTATGACCCGTCGCACCCGGACGCCGATGAGCAGGGGTATGTGCAGATGCCCAATGTGGACATCGCCACGGAGATGGTGGACATGGTGGCCGCCAGCCGGGCGTATGAGGCGAACGCCAAGGCGCTGCGGGTTTCGCGAGAGATGGAACAGGATGCGATAAATATCCTTACGTGAGTACAGGTATATATAAGATTGTTGTCCACAGCTTCCACAGAGTTATCCACAATTTGGGTCCAAAGCCGCTCGCTGCGGCCACAGGCGTCACCAAAACAGCAAGACAGGAGTGGCTGTTATGCGAATTACTCCAGTACAAAGTGATGCCAGATTTCTTGACACAGCGCAGTTCACCACCCGCTCCGGGGGCCTGGACAGCCAGCGGTCGGAGCGTCTCGATAATCTACCGCTTAGCGGCCCGGCAACAACGGAGGAGGTGTCGGGGTCCGGGGGAAGGACTTTCGGCTCGGTGCTGGGCGGAGCGCTTGAGCAGGTCAATCGGCTGCAGCTTGAAGCCGACCGGCAGGCAGAGTTGGTAGCCACCGGTCAGGCACAAAACCCCCACGACGCCGTGCTTGCCATGGAGAAGGCGGATTTGGCGCTGCAGCTCACCATCAGAATCAGTGAAAAGGCGCTGGCCGCCTACCAGCAAATTAGCCAGTTACAGATTTAGCGCCCTGCCGGGGTGGCATGTGGGTCACAACGACCGCGGGGCGCAGAGCAGGAGGTGCGCCCGTAGGATGCCCGGTAGTCAGGGCTCTTGCGGCAGGGGTTGGGGGGAGCCTTTCACAAAAGGCTCCCCCCAAAGGGTTATACAGTACCCACAATGAGAGAAGGAAAATGGCCGCGTCAAGGTGAGATAAGTCGCTAAATGAAGAACCAGTTGTCGGAGATCTGGAACCGTCTCAACAGCCGGCAGCGTCGCATGATGGTTGCGGTCGGCGTACTGACCGTGGTGATGCTGGGGTTCGTGCTGCGCCAGTCGCTGCAACCCGACTGGGTGCTTCTGTACGGCGGGCTGCAGGCGGAGACGGCTTCGGCGATTACTAGCGAGCTGCAGGCCGAGAGTATCAGCTACAAGCTGGCGCGGCAGGGCACCGCGGTGATGGTCGAAAGGGATCAGCTGTACGAGTTGCGGCTGCAGTTGGCCAATAAGGGCCTGCCGGGCAGTAGCGGGGTCGGCTTTGAGATCTTCGACCGCACCTCACTGCCGGGTACGCAGTTTTCCAACCAGGTCAATCTGCAGCGGGCCCTGCAGGGCGAGTTGAGCCGCTCGATCAACTGCATCGGGGAGGTAATGGCGTCGCGCGTGCATCTGGTGCTGCCCAAGGATTCACTGTACGGGGAAAGTACCGAGGCTTCGGCATCGGTGGTGCTGACGCTAAGGCCGGGGACACAGTTGGCGCATCCGCAGGTGCAAGGGCTGGTCAATCTGCTAGCTGCAGCGGTGGAGGGCCTCAAGCCCCAGGCAGTGACCGTGGTTGACGCCGGCGGCAACATCCTGTCTGGCGGTCTGGGTGGGGGAGAAGGGGCCGGCCAGATGACCGCCGCACAGCTTGCCACCAAGCAGGAATTCGAGGAAAACGTGCGCCAACGGCTACAGTCCATGCTGGACGCGGTCATCGGCCAGCACAAGGCAATCGTCAGGGTCCAGGCCGAGCTCAGCTTCGACACCGAGCACGTGCAGTCTGAGGTGTATTCTGAGCCGGAGGGGACTAATGCGGGCCTGACCTCCGCCCATACTGTAGAGGAGACATACGAGGGTTCGTCCAAGCCCACCGGGGTCGCCGCCGAGCTTGCGGCCAATATCGGGGCGGGCGTCTCGAGCGGCAGTGGAAGCGGTGGGGGGAAGTATCTGTCGCGCGAGGAGACGCGAAAGTATGAGCTGTCGAAGCAGATAATCGAGAGAACCACCGCCGCCGGCCAGCTCAAACGCCTGACCATCGCCGCGATCGTTGATAAGGACCTGGCGCAGTCTGCGGTCAGCCAAGTTCGCGAGGTCCTCGAAGCGGCCTCGGGGTACGACGAAACGCGCGGGGATAAGTTGGTGATCCAGAGCATGGACATTGCCGCTAAACAGGTGGCCGAGGAGTCCGAGAAGGAGGCGGAAGAGGCAGCAGCGGCCCAAAAACGCCAGCAGCAGTTCTCCACGATCGCCCACTACGGTTCGGGGTTAGCGGGCGTAGTGGTGCTTGGCGCGGCGATTCTGATCGGTTCCCGGCAGGTGCGCAGTGCCCTGGGTATTGCGGCACAACAACCGCAGAAGGCGCCCGAGTTGCCGGAGGACGCGAAGCAACTCGGGGAGGCGCCTGCGGAGGTCGTCGAGAGTGCGGAAATCACTCAAGAACCGGCTGAGCGGGAGCGCACACAGGCGGATGCGTCCAGCGAACAGCTCACCGAGGTTGTGCGCAAGATCGCCGACGAGCGCCCGGAGGCGGTAGTCAAACAACTTGAGCGCTGGCTTGGCAGCGGCTAGGCCCGACTATTCGTGAATGCAATGATATGCTGAGCAAAGTCGGCCGGTTAGCCGTGGGGCAGGCTTCCATAGTTGCGCCACTGGGGCAACCCTCCACACTTACACCCGTAGGCCAGGCTTTCTAGCCTGGCTGGTGACTGGCCCGTAAC
This sequence comes from Candidatus Zipacnadia bacterium, assembly GCA_029821145.1. Lineage (GTDB taxonomy): Bacteria > Armatimonadota > Zipacnadia > Zipacnadales > UBA11051 > UBA11051. The sequence continues at coordinate 4,008 of JALGTY010000154.1, read as the reverse complement.
AGCGTCGGGCTAGAAAGCCCGACCTGCGCGTTTACAAGGAAAGGGGATAGAGCCTTTTTCACGGAGGTGATAACTACGGCCAAACAGCGGCGACTTGGCAATAATGCGCGGCAGGCCACCGCCGACACCTTTGTGCCCCAGGCGCAGCTCCAAGCCAGTGAGGCCGAGGCGTTTCAGCCCTGGATCCCCGGCCTCGGGAAGCTCTCGCCACAAGATACAGAGGGCTCCTATAACGTCGAGGCGGCGCGCTTCGAGCCGTGCTCGCTTGCCGAGATGCCAGGGCCCTCGGAACGCGGTGAGGGCGACGGGGGTGAGCTGGAGAGCGGCGAGCAGATCCAACAGTTCGTGCAGCGCGCGCGCCAGCAGGCTGAAGCCATCATCGCCGAGGCCCGACAACAGGCCGCCGTGTTGCAGCAGGAGGCGGAAGAGCGCGTGGAACAACTCCTGCAGCAGCGTGCCGGTGAGGAAGCCGCGAGGGTGCGTCAGGAAGAGGCGGCGAAATTCGAGGCCGCGGCAAATGAGCTGCTGGACCGCTTCCAGCGGTCCGCCGACATGGCGCTGGAGAATCTGGCGGGTCAGGTCGCCACGCTGGCCGCCGGTGCTACCACCAAGATTATCCGGCGACAAGTGGCGGCCGATGATGAAATCGTACTCGATGTCATCGCCGACGCGATGGAACAGCTATCCGACATCAAGCGCCTGCGCATCGTGATTAACCCCGCCGATGAGGAGGTAGTCTCCGGCCACCAGGCGGCGCTGCTGAAGCACGCCAGCGGACTGGAGCGCCTGGAGATCGTTAGTGACGACAGCATCGAGCCCGGCGGCTGTCTGCTCGACAGCGACCGCGGAGAGGTAGACGCGCGCCTGAGCTCGCAGCTTGAGGTGATATGGAAGCGGGTCGCGGGAAGTGATGTGCTGAAGAAGACCGCGTGAGAGCTATGGAGGACAGGCGAGACGCCTATCGTACCAACCCTAACGCAGTTGTAGGGGCGCAATTCATTGCGCCCAATTACGTAGGGGCGCACGGCGTGTGCCCGATCCTCAGCGGCCACAGTAGGGCGTGATAAATCACGCCCCTACGGATACCGAGGCACCACGCGAAGCTACGCCGCCGGTAAGTGAGTAGTTGCCAAGAATGAACGGTTCGGATGAGCTGGCAGAACTGCTTGGGGAAGTTGACACCATCCGCCGTCTCGGCCGCGTGCGCCAGACCATCGGCCTGATTGTCGAATCCGACGGCCCGCCGGCACGCGTTGGGGAACTGTGCCACATCCACACCGATGATCAGCGGGTGTCAATTCTCGCCGAGGTCGTCGGCTTCCGGGACAACCGCCTGCTGATGATGCCCTTCGGCGACACCGAGCAGATCCGCGTCAATAGCGAAGTAGTGGCGACCGGTGAGCCGATGCGGCTGGGCGTAGGGCCGGCCATGCTGGGACGAGTGCTGGATGGCCTGGGCCAGCCGATAGACGATCTGGGGCCGGTGCCCGCCGAGGATTATTACCCCATTAGCTCCGCACCGCCGCCGCCGATGACACGCCGCCGCATCACCGAGCCACTGCCGCTGGGCATCCGCGCTATTGACGGGCTGATTACCTGCGGCAAGGGCCAGCGCCTCGGTATCTTCTCCGGCTCCGGGGTCGGCAAATCAATGCTGCTGGGGATGATCGCGCGTAATACCAAAGCCGACATCAATGTCATCGCACTCGTCGGCGAGCGGGGCCGCGAACTGCGCGAATTCATTGACCTGGCCCTCGGGCCGGAGGGCCTGCAGCGCTCCGTGGTCGTCGCCGTCACCAGCGATAAACCGCCGCTAATCCGCCTGCGCGGGGCATACGTGGCCACCGCCATCGCCGAGTACTTCCGCGACCGGGGCGCGGATGTGCTGCTGATGATGGATTCGGTCACCCGCTTTGCCTGGGCGCAGCGCGAGGTCGGCCTGGCCGTCGGCGAGCCGCCAACCCGAGGCGGCTATACCCCGTCGGTCTTCGCCAAGCTCCCGCAACTGCTGGAGCGCTCGGGAATGGCAGAGACCGGCTCCATCACCGGCCTCTATACGGTACTGGTGGAGGGCGACGATCTGACCGAGCCCGTCGCTGATGCGGTGCGCAGCATCCTCGATGGCCACGTGGTCCTGTCCCGGAACCTGGCCACCCGCAATCACTACCCGGCGGTTGACGTGCTGGAAAGTATCAGTCGCCTGATGCCGCAGATCACCTCGGAGCCACAGCGCGACGCCGCCGGCCGCATGCGCAAGCTGCTTGCCGATTACGACGAAGCGGAGGACCTCATCAACCTGGGCGCCTACCAGCACGGCAGTAACCCCGCTGTTGATGACGCGATTCGCCTGCGCCAGCCGCTGCTCGACCTTCTACAGCAATCGGCTGACGAGCGCGTCGAATTCGCCGACACCCTGGCCCGCATGCAGCAGATCGTGAGCGGGTAACGGCATTGCGGGGGAACCACTTTTCTACAGAAAAGGGTTTCCCCGCGCCCCTTCCCAACAGACTTTGAGAAGGGGAGTTTCGTGGCGCGTCGCTTGTAGGCGCTGATGGGAATGCGGTATAATGCACTCGAACGGAGGCGATGAAGGGTGAAGCTGGTTGTAGTGATAGAGCCATGTGAAGAAGGCGGTTTCCACGCCTGGGTGCCCTCCCTGCCGGGCTGCCATTCCGAGGGCGAGACCGAACAAGAAGCCGTGCAGAACATCCAGGAGGCCATCGCGCTCTATTTGGATACTGATGACGAGGAACTGCCGGGGCCTCCGGCAAAGAAGATCGAGGTGGCGTTTTAGTGGGGCGAATCCCTGCCCTGAGTGGTCGGCAGTTAATTCGTGTGCTCGAAAAAGCCGGGTTCCGTGTGCTACGACAGCGGGGCTCTCATGTGAAGCTACGCAAAGCGGATATCGTCGTAGTAGTGCCTGTGCATGGCACCAAGTCTCTGAAGCGCCCCACCATGATGGGTATCCTCAAAGACGCTGGTCTTTCCCACGATGAAGTAACGCGCCTGTTGTGATCGGTCTTGTCTATCCCCGCTTCGCCCCTCATCCCTCGGTCAGAACAGAGGCCCCTGGCCACTCAATGGCGAACATGATGGGGCAACTCGGTCCTGCTATTGCGCCGTTTGTATTCCACACTAGGGGAGGCAACCGTTCATGCGCATCATTGCCGTTGGTCTGGCACTTGTGGGGCTATCTCTGCTGAGGGCCCATGCTGATGGGCAGTACCAATTCGAGAAGCTCGGCATACCGTGCACGGTCAAGGAACTTTCCTTTCGGCTGGTCACCGAAGACCCCGACGGCTACTACATCGCCTGGACGCGATACGAGGGGCCGCTGAAACGCGCGCTGCTCGGCGTCCGCATTGACACCGGCGAGATGACATGGGTGGATGTAGGCAAGTACGGCTTCACTCACATAGTGCCGGTCGTCGGCCGCGATGGCAATATCTACCTCTACACCGGCAACCCCGCTCATTTCCTCAAGTATGACATTACCAAGCGCGAACTTGTGGACCTCGGCTGCCCGGCGAAGCCCGCCCACTATTTTGGTGGCGGCGACTTCGACGCCGATGGCAAGTTCTATATGGGCAGCTACCCGGCGACGCATCTGGTGCGCTGCGACACCAATACCGGGGAGATCGAGAGCCTCGGCCGCATCGCGGAGGACCCACTGGAATGCTACATCTACCCGAGCATCGCCATCAGCGATGACGGGGTCGTCTATTGCCCGGTCGGCCTCCATCACCGCGAACTATGGGCCTACGATACCAGGACTGACACCAAGCAGCAAATACTGCCCGAGGCGCTGACCGAGGCGCAGGGCGCGCCAAAAGTGTGGCTGGGCAAAGACGGGCAGGTGTATGGCAAGGCTGGAAGTACCAGGTTCCTCTGCCGGCCCGACCGCATCGTCACTGATGCCGAAATCCTCGGCGCCTCCTACCACCGGAGGCCACCGATGACCGCCGGCGACAAACAAGTCGGCGCCATCAACGCTGAAGGCAAGCTGGC
>JALGTY010000153.1 GCA_029821145.1 Candidatus Zipacnadia bacterium | reverse complement strand
CATCCCGGTATCCTCCAGGTCCTGCTCCGAGCGGTCCAGGCCACAGCGGTCCAGCACCCACTGGAAGACCTCCTTGATTGACCAGTAATCAAACACCGGGCCGCGGCCGTCGGCTTTTTCATCGCGCAGGCGGACCATCGGGTCAAGCACCTCGATATGGGTGAGCGACTGGCCGCCGGGCGCTATTTCAAGCTCAGGCTCAACGGCATAGCCGCGTAGGACCGGGCAAAGTTCATCCTCGCCATTATCAAGGTGCCAACCCAGCGAAACGGATATCTGCCGGTACTCCTGAAACTGTGCAAGCGAGCCGTCCTGGTTGTCGAGGCTGATGCGGCAGCGAGCCGCGCTGCCGTCGCCGCGTTGCTGGCCTACCACTGAGATCACCTGTGACGTCAGGTCTTCGTGGCTCGGAGCTTCGCCGGCCAGCAGTTCCGGGTACTGCCCAAGTTGGACGCTGTAAAGCTGCGGCGACACTGCGGTCTGAAAGTCAACTGGCTCGCCGGTGTCAGGGTCAGTGCCGACGTTCTCCTGGCTGAAAACCAGAGGCGTCAGTTCCGCTTTCCAGGTCCGCTCATCAGGGCCGAGGCCGGAGACCTCGTCGGTGTTGTCATCTACGCTGACCTGGTGGAGGATGTTGAATTCGTCGTCGAATACCGGCACGTGTCGGTAGTTGAGTATCAGGTCTCCGTTGCAGTCTGTTGTGTCATATCCGGCGCTGACCGGCGGGCTCTGGATGCAGCAGCCGTGCATGGCGATAGGGTAGAAGGAGAAGCTCCACTGTCCGGCGTTGTGCCACAGGCTCATCTTGCCGCTGTGTACCAGCTCATCAGAGGCCAGCGGATAGGTCCAGACGTGGTCCACGAAGGCGTCGGTCGAGATTACGATGCGGCTGCGGATTACCGCGAACCACAAGAACACTCGCTGGCCCCGCGCCATACCCTCCAGGATCGGCATGTCCAGGCCCTCGTCGGAGTCGGAGACCTTCTGCCACTGGCCATTTTCATAGCGCAACAGCAGCATCGGCTCGCCGTAGGGGATGGCAAGCGCCCACTCCTGCGCGCCGTGCGCATGGTGTGCCGATATGCCGAAGTGGATTTCAGTGTATGGCGGCTCAGTCCAGTTGTGGTCAACGGCGACGTGGGCCCGGTACAGAGATACCGCGAATATGGGGTTGGTCGGGAGGGAGAAATTGCTTTCAATGCCGGTCGGGTAGTTGGGCGCGCCGTTGTACTGGTAGAGCTTCACCTCGTTGCCCAGGCCCATGCCCTTCAGTGCGAGCCAGCTCCCGCTTAGCGGTCTGAAGTGACCCAGGCCGATGCTTTGGGACGTATCAAGCTGCGGGCGGGCAGTCATCGCGTTCAGCCCGCCAGCCTCGATCATCATGCTGCCGGGCACCGTGCTGCCGCGGATCAGCTCGGGCCACTGCGCGCCAGCGGCCGGAGTTATGGTCAAATCGCCGCGCTTGTATAAGTCAACAAGCAGCTCGTTGTGTCCGAAGCCATCGTACTTTTGCACGAACTGCCGCTGTGCCTCGTACAGCTTGAATTCGCTCATCGGATAGGCTCTATCGGCCATCATTTCACCTCTTACAAACGGCCTGCGGGAGGCCGTGATGAGAAGGCCTCCCGCAGGCGCTATTGACAGCGACAGGTAGTGATGACGCTGCTGCTTTTTGAGATAAGATGGGGGGACAGTCCCTAAAGGGACAGTCCCCTCGTAGTGCTCGGGTAGTGTAGAGGGATCGTCCCCTTAGGGACTGTCCCCGAGGTTTCTAGATACAACGGGCGGGTGCGAGGATCGTCGGTAGGTCACAAACGGCGGGCCGTTTGTAGGGGCGTGATTCATCACGCCCGCCAGAGCGCTAGTGATTGGGCGCAATGAATTGCGCCCCTACATAACGTCGGTTTGGACGAAAAATGCGGGTGTATGCCATGGGCACAAAAGCATCGGAGAGACACCTCGTGGCAAGAGTGTCTCTCCAATTGAAGGGATTGTGCAAGTTGTTCCCCGCGTCTATACGGTTACGCCGACTACCGCATCGCCACAGGCGAGGCTGATGATCTTAACGCCACCGGCGGTACGACTCCGGGTGGCGATGTCGTCAACCGGCGTCAGGATAGCCTGGCCCTGGGCTGTGAGAACCAATATGCGCTCTCCTATGCCCAGTGGCACGCGCAGTACTGCCACTACCGGCCCGCTGTCGTCAGTGACTTTGTAGCCGGTGACGCCCTTGCCGCCACGCGCCTGCTGCCTGAACACGTCGCCGGGGTTCTCTACGACCTTACCATAGCCCTTGCTGGTGATTACCAGTACACCCACTGCCATTGGAAAAACTCCCTTCCCTCGCTGATTTTTGCGTGTATAGATAGCTATTTCAGCCAGAGAGGGGCTATCACCTTCCTGTGCGGGAGAATTTTTTGGCTGTGGGAAAATCCACCGCCGAGGAGAATGGGGGCTCACGTAGTCCGGGGGGCAATGGCTGGCCGCCCTCTTGGGCGCACGGTGAGTAGCTATGTATCAAGGGCAGTCCTTGCAGCCGCCGTTTGAGGGCTGCTCTCTGAAATACGTTTCCAGGCCCTCAGTCAGCGCCTTCACCATCAGTTTCTGGCCGGCGGCGGAGTTGATGAACCGCTCATCCGAGGCCACGGTCAGAACGCACATCTCTATGGTCACCACCGGCACCAGTGAGAAGATAGAGCCGGTCAGAGCGCCCTGTTTGCTGCCGACGTATGTTGCCGAATCGCCATGCACACCGCGAGGGGATAGCGTCCCTGACAGCACGCTCTTCATGCCCCGGTAGAGCGCGTCGGCGGCCTTGCGACTGGCGCTTCTGATCTTTACTGGAGGGCCGGTATGCCCATACTTGGTACCTGTCCGGTCGGGATAGTATAGCGCAAAGCCGGACCTCGGGGCGGCATCACAATGCAACCGGATCATAATGCCGGCGTCGGCATTGTTGGCGATCTCGGCGCGCTGGCGGTTGGTCACCTTCTGGTTCTCGGCGCTTTTGGTCAACACCACACGAACCCCGCGTTCCACCAGCGCCTGTTTGAGCTGCAAGGCGATGACCCAGTTGATGTGGTTTTCGGTAACACCACCGGGGCCTGTGCAGCCGGGACTGGTCTCCGAGGGGTGACCCGGGTCTATGCAAACGGTCCTGCCGGCCAGCGGGTTAGGCAGTGGCACCAGGTATGCCGCAACGCTCTTGTTGGCGCCGGCAGTCAGCCAGACTTGCATATCCCATTTCTTGTAGCCCGGGTTGATTATCGTAAAGCGGTACTGCTTGTTCTCTGCTGTCGCCGAGCTGATGGTGACCGTGCAGGGCGCAAAACCCTTGAAGTAGCCGTTGACATAGATCTTGGCACCGACCGGCTTGCTGGTCACAGCGACCGTAGCTTCGCCCGCAAATGCTGGAGCCAGACAGGACAGCACGAAAAGTATGGCCATTATCGCGACTGGCCAGGGCTTTGTGTTGAAGAGCCGCAAGAGGTTCATCTCCTTGTGCAGATATGCGCCTACGGGCTAAGGTCGCGTCGCCGCGGAGCCATAAACACGTGTCTGGTAGTTGCGGATGTAGGTCGCGTTGTCGTTCTCGAGCCTGGTCAGCCGGCCTTCGGTGAAGTTGTTGTCTGGCCGGTACCACGACTGGCGCAGGAAATAGGAGCGGACGTCGCGGTTGTTGAATGGCCGCCCCTTGCGGGCATAAATCTCATTGCGCATCAGGGTGAGTTGCCAGTTTCCGTATCCGCGCAGGTCATTGTCCGTAACGCGCTTGTTACTGGTCCAGGTAGCGATGTAACCGCCGCCGCCCGGAGGGGGCCCGCCTCCGCCTTGCCGCTGCAGGTGCACCCGCAGAAGATAGCCGGTGGGGCCGGTAATGTCCACATAGCTGCCGAGGTAGTCAACGGTCCCGCCCAGTGCTTCGCCTACGAAGCGCAGTGGCACGTATGTCTTGCTGCGGACAATACGCGGCGGCACATCCATGTAATAGCGATTGCGGTTGATATAGGCATCATGGTCGTTGACATACATGACGATCTGATTACCGCTGCAGAGAATCTCAATTTCGCGCAATTGTCCATCCCAGTTGACCGATGCGCTGAAGGCCTCAAAAACGCCCCGAAGCGGAACCAGGACTCGGCCCCTTTCCTCGATGCGGTCCACCCAGATTTCGCCCTGGGCAGAGACCATACAGGCCAGTGACAAGAGCACAAGGCCCGACAGCACACAAACCAGATATCTTCGCATTTACTTTTCCTCCTGGCTGAGCTCGCGTGGCTTATCCGTCCCTCTGTAGTTCTGTGCGAGTTCAGTTTAGCTCAGAATGAGCCGCATTGTCTATAGAAGGGTGCAAGTAGGCGCGCACAAGTACCCACTCCGAAGGAGTAGGTGCGCGGCCCTTACAGCAGAGGCAACGGGCGCATGCCATGCGCCCCTACAACACCTTCTAGCCTCCCTGGACGACAGGCTTCCCAGCCTGTCGCGGCTTGTGCCAACGGCATGGACAGCCAGGGATGGCTATCCTCCAGGTTATTGAGGAAGGGGGGCGGGCTCGCCCCTACAATGGCGGTACTGTTACGCCTCGCGTGCGGCGCGGACCAGTAGCGCGCTGCATGTGGCCTGAGAAGCGATGCGTTCGGCTATATTCCCGAATATTGCGTCAACAATGGTAGGGCGTTCGGCACCGATGATGGCCAGATCGTATTCGTTGGCTCGCTCGATGATAGCGGCCTGCGGATCGGCGGCACTGAGGATCTCGGTTTCGCCGAGGCTATCAAGGTCATGTGCCGCCAGTACCTCGGCGAGGTCCTGCGCCTCTTCTTCGGTATCTACATCTGGTTTGACGGCGCGAACAAAGCAGACTTCAGCATCGGTCTCGTGGATTATGGATTTTAGCAGCCTGCCAGTTACCGGCAGGTTTAAGCCGCCAAGCACCGGGATGAGTATGCTACGTATCGCGGGGCGGCGGAATTTGGCGACGATCAAATTGGCACCGGTGCTGCGCGCCACCTTGTACATGATCCTGTCGAAAGCTTTGTCTGGGCCCGCCGGCGCATCCGGCATGTCGGAATGTCCGACCAGCAACAGTTCCGCCTCCTGGCTATCTGCGGCGGCTATGAGCCCCTCGTGGACCTCGCGCGCCACTTCCACAACGCCCCGCACAGGGATGCCCTGTTCGCTGCCCTCGCGGATGGCTTGCCGGAGCAGTTGGCTGCCGGCGGCTACCTCCGGAGATGAGCGTGCAGCACTCAGGCGCATCTGCTCCGGCACCGTTACGACGTGAGTGGCGACAACCGTGTACTCACAGTGTCGCGCCAACATCGCGGCAAGGCCCATCAGTTGGGGTATCGTCGCCGGGTTGGAGACGCCGACCAGTATCGTAGGCGGAGATTCGGCCTGATTATCCCTCTCTGGCATCATCATCACCTCCGCAGGTCATTATTGAGATTGAGCGTCGTAGGCGCGCACAAGCACTATGGAACATTCAGCCACATCAGCAAGTTCGACTATCGTTGGTGCCAGCTTATCACCAGGCCCGCCCGGGACGCCGAGTATGATCATGTCAGCAAAAGGCGCCTCGGCAGCAGCGGCAGCGGGCATGGAGCTTGCGGCAATAGGCCGGACGCTGGCCCGGGCGCGGTCGCCGACACGCGCCTCCAAAGCCGCCACCGCCTCGGAGTAGCCCTCCTCAGAAGTATCTTCGGCGATCAAGCTGGCAACTGTGAGCTGCGCATTCCAGGAGTTGGTCAGGCGCGTGGCACAAAGCAAGGCCAGGTCACCGTGAATGCTGTCATCAACCAGCGCCAGGATGTCTTGCGCCGGCACCGGCCCCTGCTCGTGCAGGACCAGTAGATTCGCTCGCAGATAGTGATCCAGGCCACCAAGCAGGCGCAGGCTTTCCTGGTAAGAAGGGCTGCTTGTGTCCGGCCAACCGAAGAATATCAGCGAGGCATTTGAGGCCTGCGCAGCGCTCAGCAGGCCGCAGAACACCGAACCGGCCACTGGCACATGGGATACGACCTTCGCCCCGGCCCGGATTATCGGCGCAGCGGCCTCCTGCAGGGCCTGGTTGCGTTCTTCAATGGTCTGGTAATACCGGGCGACTATCTCATCGCTGGAATCATCGTCGAAGTCGGCCAGGAAGACATTGACCACCAGCACCTCGCCCTGCACCGGGCCCATCATGCCTGCGGCGATCTGCAGCCGGGCGGTCTCGTGTTCAGGGTTGGCGACTGCAACTACCGCTGTAGGAATATCATCGGGCGTCGCGCCCCAGCGTTCGACAGAATGCAAGGCGGGCTCCAGAAGCCCTCGGCGCAGAAAATACGGCCAGGCACCGCGCAGCTCCGTCCGCTTGCGAGCGAAGATGTAGTAATGACCAACCGCGAAGGCAACAATGACTAGCCCCATGATTACTATCAGCGGCTGGATCTTGAACGCCACCGCGAAGCAGCCTAAAGCGCCCAGAATTGGAATGGCGGGATACAAGGGCACCCGATAAATGGGGTTGTAGGATTCGATGCGCGCCCCGCGCATGATGATGCAAGCGACGCAGATCAGCCCATACAGCAGTAAGTGCAAGAGGCCCGCAGCCTCCGCCAACAACTCGATATTGCGAATTAAGATGCAAGCCAGTATCAGCCCGCCGGTGACGAGGATGGCTATATGCGGGACGCGGAACCTGGGATGGACCCGGTTGAGCCATTGCCAGATCAGGTTGTCACGGCCCATGGCAAAGCAGATGCGGGCCGCCGACATGATGCTGGCATTGGCTGAACTCAGCATCGCCATGATCGCGCCGAACAGGATCACCCCGCGGCCCCAGGTACCCATCAAGTCCTGCGCCAAATCAGCCACCAGCGTCGAACCCGTCAGCTTGTCCCAGGGCCGCAGGCCGATGCAGATAAATAAGATCGCACAGTACAAAACCGTCACGATAATGACCGAGCCGAGCAGCGCCCGGGGGAGGTTCTTGCCTGGGTCGCGAATCTCTTCGGCCATTGATGCGATCTCGCCAAAGCCAGCGTAGGTAACGAAAAGCGTCGCCGTGCCCGCGGCCACAGCGCCAAATCCGAAGGGCATGAGCTTCTGGCCGAAAAGCATGCCGAGGTCAACGCTGAAAACGCCCCTGCCGGTAAACAGCAGCAGCGCGGCCATCAAGATGGCGACGATGACATTTTGGGCTCTACCAGCCGCCTGGGAGCCAACGAGATTGAGCCCGATAAGCCCCAGGGTCATGACCTGGGCGGAAATAGTTACATTCACTCCAATAATGGAATGAATGTACTCGCCAAAGCCGACCATGTAGAACGCCGAGGCAAAGATCAGGCCTCCCCAGCCGATGATAGCGCCCCATAGCGGCCCCAGAGCGCGGGAGATGAAATAGTAGCCGCCGCCGGATTTGGGCATGCCGGTGGCTACCTCCGCTGCGCTCATTGCGCAAAGCAAAGCCACTACGCCGCCGAGGAAAAACGACAACAGCGCCGCCGGGCCGGTTCTGGCGATGATGATTCCGGGCAGCACGAAGATGCCGGCGCAGACCATGGTGCCGAGGCCGATGGTCAGCGCCTCGGCCAGGCCGAGGCCCTGAGCCAGCTCGACCTCCACAACCTCGCCGGCGAAGGCAGCGCCCCGGTCTTCAGCGGGCATACTCGGATCTGAGTTGCTGTTCTCTGACATGCTTTCCACTGTTTGGCCGGAGATTGGTTACTGGCCGAGTTCAAAACTCCTGCGCAACGGCGCATCGCACTGCACCTTATCATACCACCCCTGCGGGGCATAGTCGTCGGTGTGCAGGTAACAGCGCACCTTTACCGTATCGCTGCCGGTGTTGAAGCTTAGAAGGCGCGACATCGGCACCGCCTTGTTCATAACGTGATACTTTGTGAGAGCCGCTATATTGATAAACGTGACGCCCCATTTCTGCTCGATATGCGAGCGGCCGCCATAGGTGTCGTCGGGGTGAGTATGTGTATGGCCGCCGAGCCATAGGCCTATGGCTCCGGGGTGCTGCTGCAGGTAATCAGTGAAGGCCGGGCTGTCCAGCTCGTCACCAACGAAATACAGATACGATGCCCCGATGGGAGCGCCGTCCGGCAGTTCCGGGTGATGATCTCTATCGAACCAGCCGTGGTAGTCGCCTTCCACGCCTTCCCACCGGCCGGAGGCGACTGTGGTCTCCGGCAGCATGTGATGATGGCAGGTGATGATGATCTTATCGGCGTTAGTCTCGACGATGCTCTTCCACCACTCGAACGTCTCGCGGGTGACTTTGCCCGCCGGATAGCCCCCGCGTTCGGCTCTGCCTGCCGGCGGTCCGCCGTCGTTGCGGTCGCCCAGCATCAGGATCAACATATTGCCGACCGTGATAGTATAGCGCTCCCATGTGCCCTCAGTGAGGAATGGCCGCAAGTTGTTGTGCACCCCGGAGACTTGTGGATTAAGCCCCAGCGGGTCAATCCACTTTTTGAACCACCACTGTGTCGGCTCACCGGGGCAACTGGCGTCGTGGTTGCCCAGGAGGTTGTAGATGTCCTCGCGCTTGTGCAGCTCCGTGGCGGCGAACTGTCGCACGACCTCTTCGCCATGTTCGTCTTGTGGCGAGTCTTGCTGGCCCGAGAGGTCCCCCAGGTGCAGCATGATATCCCACTCAAACGGCGGGCCGCCTTGCTCGCCGCCGAATTCGCTCTGCC
>JALGTY010000152.1 GCA_029821145.1 Candidatus Zipacnadia bacterium | reverse complement strand
CCCTGACGGCCAGGCCCGGTACCATCCCCACGCGTACTCAGCATTGCAGTCGGCGGTGTATGCGGTGCCGCTGTTATGGTCAATGATGCACACAGTTTGCGCCGGGTAGCTGAGGCTGCTGACTTGTACACCCTCGTAGAGCGGTCCGGTGCTGGTGGCATGATTACCGATGTAGCCGATGTAGCAGTTGTAGCCGTAGCCGATCCAGTGCGCAGGATTCGACGCGCACCTGAACACCTGGTCGTTGCGCACGTAGGCCATCAGCACATTCGGCCAGGTCAGATAGCTTGCCGGCCAGGTGCCGCCGGTAGCGCGGCCCCAGTAGTGCTCGCTGACGCTGCAGCCGGGCGGCAGGAGTATCTCGGCGAACGGGAGTGTCTCATCGTAGTCGCCGACGTACATCTTCGCCGCCAGGGCCAGTTGTTTTACGTTGTTGAGACATGACGAGGTGCGTGCTTTTTCCCGCGCCCTGGCAAACACCGGGAATAGGATTGCCGCCAGAATCGCAATGATGGCGATGACCACCAGCAATTCGATCAGTGTGAAGCCGTTTCTCCCGCCCATCTCTTGCTTCCGCACCCCGATAAGGTCGAATGTTTATGATTGTTCTTCATTGGCAACTATTCACCTTGTCGCGTTAGAAGAGTGGACAGGCAAGGCAGCGGGTGGCGACTCGGCCCCAAAAGTTTATCCTGGAGGACAGGCATCCTTGCCTGTCCATGCCGGTGCTCTTCGGAGAGGCCTCGACAGGCTGGGAAGCCTGTCGTCCAGGAAGGCTGCCAAGAAAAGCCGTGCCACTCTGAGAAACCTGAAGGACAGGCGTCCTTGGATGTACGTTTCCTTTGCAGGCCACAAGCTCGGTACTCACGATTATTCAACATCGTAGCACACTTCCGCACGATGAGCTTGTCGAGTATCTCACGCACACCAACGCAAAAGGCCGCCACTTCCGTGTGGCGGCCATCGGTATTCGACTGTGTGCTTCAGGTCGCGGCTCTAGCCGCCTTCCAGCAGCTTACGTGCGACCTCCTTGCTGTCAACCTGGTACTCCCCGGACTCGATGCGCGCCCTCAGCGTCTGCACTCTGTCCTGTCTTACGGCAGGCACGTCGGCCAGCGCCTTGCGCGCCAGTTGCATGTCCAGCGCCTTCTGGCTCAGCGCCACCTGATCCGACCTCAGGGCACCGCCGATGCCCTCTGCCTTCTGGACACCCGCAGACCCCAGGTCAGCCTGCTGGGTGCGATCCACTGGCTGGCTGCCTATCGGCTGTGACCTGGCTGGATCAATCTTCATATTGCTGCCTCCTCTCCATACACCGACAACCCTCCCACCTCATAGCACTCACATCTAATATCGGCTGTCATGTAAATAACTTTAGGACAATAGTCAATATTTCGCAAGCAGATTCTCCGCGTCGGCGCATCAGTCCTTCCGCTTGCCCATCCGCTCCGCCCACCGCTCGATGACCTTCTGGCGCGCTCTGGCGACCCCCAGGGCGGCTTCGGGCACGTCGGAGCAGATTACCGAGCCGGCCGCCGTATAGGCCCCCCGACCGATCTTCACCGGCGCTACCAGTATCGTATCGGAGCCGATGAACGCCCCGTCCTCGATGATTGTGTGGTGATGCTCGCGCCCGTCATAGTTACAGGTAATTGTGCCGGCCCCGATATTCACTCCGACGCCGACCACCGTATCTCCCAGATAGCTGAAATGCCGCGACATGCTGCCCTCACCAATTTCAGAGCGATTTACCTCAGCCAGGCCAATTACCGCCTTTGATTTGATCACCGAATTACCTCTGATATTGGCGAAGGGGCCGATTTCCACTTCGTTTTCGATGCGGCTATCGGTTACTGACGAACAGTGCCGCACCAGGCAGTCGTCGCCTATCGTCGAGTTTCGTATCAGCACGTGGCCGCCGATTTCGCAGCCGGTGCCGATGCTGCTGTCGCCCAGGATATGCGTCCCGGGCCAGACTACGGTGTCGGCACCGATGGTCGCCTGATCGTCCACATAGGTGCTGGCCGGGTCAATCATCGTCACTCCCGCCTGCATCAGACGCTCTCTGATGCGGTCGCGGCAGATCTTCTCCGCTGTAGCTAATTGCACCCGGTCATTGATCCCCATTACCTCAGCGGGGTCCTCGGCGATGCAGGCGGCAACTGGCATATCCTTAGCGCAGAAGTATTTCAGCGTGTCGGGCAGGTAGTACTGGCTCTGCGCGTTGTCATTGTCCACATGTCGTAGCGCCTCGAAAAGCTCGGCGGCCCGGAAGCAGAATATGCCGGCATTGATCTCATTTATCCGCTGGGCCTGCTCGTCGGCGTCCTTGTGCTCCACCACCTCCCGCACCAGGCCATCTTCGTCCCTGACCACCCGCCCGTAGCCGGTCGGATCGGGCATCTTGGTGGTCAGCATCGTGCCTGCCGCGTCTTGTCTCCGGTGCTCAGCGATTAGCTCCTGCAGCGTCTCGGCCCGCACCAGCGGGATGTCTGCGCACGTGACCAGTATATCGCCCTCGAAGTCGTCGTAGAACTCCCGGGCGCAGTCAACCGCATGACCGGTGCCAAGCTGCTCTTCCTGGATTGCTATTCCCGCCCTGTCTCCGACGGCCTCGCTCACCTGCTCCCGCGCCACTCCGACCACGACGGTCACACGTTCGTGCTTCAGCTTCGACAGCGTGTCAAGGACGTGGTCCAGTAGCGCCCTGCCGGCCATCTTGTGCAGCGGCTTGGGCGTTTTGGATTTGAACCGTGAGCTTTCGCCCGCGGCCAGCACAATACACGCAACAGGTCTCATGAGCGCTTCCCCTGTTCTATGAAATAACAATCGCGCGGGGTACCCACTCCCAAGGAGTGGGTCAGGCTTCCCAATATATTCCCGTGGGGCAGGCATCCTGCCTGCCGCCGTTGTCGTTCGGCCTTCCCTCTCTTGTCGCGTGGCTCGGGCATCCTGCCCGAGTTGCCGCCGCCGTTGCCATTGTCCCCTCTCCCACTTGTGGGAGAGGGGTCGGGGTGAGGGTTGCCTTTTGGAGCACCCGCGCCGAACCGACACCTGGCCTGCGCGCCGCAACGGCTAACTGTCCTGTTCCCTCTCGCCTTCAACGCGCCAGACTTTCGTATCAGAGTGCCGGGCCCGCCACGCATACCAGAACATGCGTACCTGCGCCGGCCTGACATTGCCCGGCATCGTCAGATACACCCGCTGCGCTTCCGGATCAACTTTCAACTCCAGTTGCCCAAATCTGCTGTCTTGCGTGAAAGTTCGCGGCTCATCCTCGGCTGCGGCGAACGCCTCCGCCACTGGCACTGCCAGCGCCTCATCCGGCAGCATCACGCCCAGTACCTCCGCCTTATCCGCCATCGTCCCACTTTGGTCCGACAGCTCTTGCGGGGCCAGTATCAGCTCGCTTTCATAATAGTTCAACGGCTCTCCCTCCGGCCCCTGCACCTGCGTGTACGGGTCGAAGCTATAGTCGTACTCGTAGCCCGTATCGCGGGACAGTACGCTCGTTTCCGGCCAAAGCTCCCGCCACGAAGCCCATGTCATCCATCCGCCAGCAATCTGCTTCAGTTTAGCATTTTGCCCCACTGCCGCACCTACGATCGCCTCGCCGCCAAGTGGATCCCACAGGCTTTCGGTCTGCTCGTCGTAGGGCAGCCCCGTCCCACGATAGCCGAGGCCGGAGGCCGCAAAGCTGTACGCCGCTCCCCCTTTTTCCGGACGCAAGCAAGCGATACAGGTGCCGCTCGGCGGGTCGAAGTATATCAGTATCGGCTCGCCGGCCAGCGAGTCATTGATCAGACAGTGTCGCGCCAGGATATTGCGCGGATAGCAGCGCTGGTGCCCGTAGAGTTGTATCCCGAACACCATGTCGCTGTCCTGCAGCCACGTTATCTGCTTGGCCGGTGCTGCCTTCACTGCCGCGCCCTGCAGGGCGACGATCTCGCCCTTGGCGACAGGCAGGTCGTAGAGCTGATCGGGCGGCACTATGCAGTTGACGGCGGGGAAGCCGGGCTGGTCGCTGTGCCGCGAGGCAGTGATATGGCCGTCAACCACCCGCACCGGCATGGTCTTCCACACATCGGCCGGGCTTGTAATCGCGGCGGGCTCGACCACGGCGGCACTGGGCGCGCGGTAGGTGGCATGCCACAGCCCGCCCAGTATTGCCAGGGCCGCCAGCACTCCGCTGATCAGGCCTGCGTATTGCCGTGTGACGGGCTGCTCCATCGCGCTTATGGCTCCTGCGCTGAGATCACTCGCCGGGTACTACCCATTCCATTTCTACTCCAGTCGCACAAGCACCTTTGCTCGTGGTGGAGCCACCGATTCCCCTTCGCCAAGAAAAACCGATGCATGCTTAATTTTTTCTACTTTGCAGGCAAAGTACTTTTACTCCCCCCCCAGCAACAAAGCCCGTAGTATCAGGGGCTTGTGGTATCGGTGACGGTTTACTGACCTGGAGCAAATCGGCGGGAACTGCTATTTTGCTCCCCCTCAGCAAGCGGTTGCTTCGGGGGATGACTGCTACATGGAGCCGCGGTACGAGGGAAAGTCCGGAAGCCGGTGCAGCACGCGCAGCATCTCCTGTGGCGTGGCGTTGCTTATGGCAATGCGCCAGATATCGCCGCTGCTGTCCACGAGCACGTTACCGGTGGGCGTCTGTTTGAGGTGATACAGTTTCCCGTAAGCAGCAACCTGCTGCATGCCCCTGAGGTTCACCGAGTGGCGGCCGGTGCACAGTACCGATACCGGCCGGCCGCTGACCGCGTACTGCAACCAGAGTGCCGGCGCGCCGTCAAGCTCGACCATGAAGGGACTGCGCGTCGGTGCCGGTTCACTCGCACCGCTGAGGCTGATGTTGGCGTAGCCCGGGCCGGCAGCCGATGATGACAAAGAGGCCACGGCCTGATTGTGCATCGAGACTAACTCAATGGGCCGCGCGCCGGAAATGGTATGCAGCATCACCTGCTGAACCACGACGGCGAGCAGGATGAGTGCCACACCCACACCGACCAGCCGGTATGGATACGGCCGGGTCGGGTGTTCGTCAACGCAGGGGGTGGCTTGCATGAGTCTGTCCACTTCATCGAGCCGGGAGTTGACGCGGTCCCATAACTCGGGCGGGGCCGTAATACTCTCTTCGGACGGGTCGGGGATTTCGATGACTGTCTGTGCGGCGCGCAGGCGGCCCAGCACCTCGCTGCAGTGCGGGCACGCCATGATATGTCGCGCCAGCCGTCGCATGTGCTCGGCCGGCAGATCCTCTTCTAAAAAGGCCGTTAGCTGCTCTTGTGAAAGCGGGCAGTTAGACTGTTTCATAACAAGTGTCGCTCGCGGGCGTAGTCGGCCAGGCTTTTCCTGAGCCGTTTGCGCCCTCGAAAAATGCGCGATCGCACCGTCCCCAGGGGGATGTCCAGCTCCTCGGCGATCTCGTCATAAGAGTACTGGTGAATATCCGAAAGCACCACTGCTATACGAAACTCCTCCGGCAGCGCGTCCAGGGCGGGCACAATTCCCTCGTCGGGCACCTTGCGGAGCACCTCAGCTTCCAGGTCGGGAAGTGATGACGACTCTACTCCGCCCGGTGCTCTGGACTCATCTCCCAGCCCTTCCCATTCCACGGTACTGACGCTACGCTGCTTTTTGCGGTAGCGGTTGATATGGGTGTTTCTCAATATTCGCAACATCCAGGCCCGGAATTTTGTTCCCAGCTCGAACTTGTCAAACCCCAGATAGGCGCTGACGACGGCATCTTGCGTCAGGTCCTCGGCGTCCTGATGTGAGCCGGTCAGGCGCATTGCCGCAGCGTAGATGCTGCGCTCGTGCTGCTTTATCAGCCGTTCGAACTCTTGCCGTCGCCTCGCTTGTGAGCGTTGTGCTTTGTCCTTTGGCATCCAGGTAAGCTCCTGATTTCGCTT
Source organism: Candidatus Zipacnadia bacterium (assembly GCA_029821145.1). Classification (GTDB taxonomy): domain Bacteria; phylum Armatimonadota; class Zipacnadia; order Zipacnadales; family UBA11051; genus UBA11051. The sequence continues at coordinate 2,534 of JALGTY010000152.1, read as the reverse complement.
GCCGGTGAGGCCGCAAGCACGGCTTTGATGATTGCGTTGTATGATTAGACGTACGGTAGGGCCTACGGTTCGCGGCCTGAGAGCTTTTTCACCGGCTCGCGAACGTGTCGTCTGAGCCGGCGAAATAACCTCTCGCCGAGAGACCGATACTCGAGAAATGCCTCTTCCTCCGACGTCAGCAGCGCGGGAGCGTGGCGCTTCTTTAGTTTATATACCCCACGGAAATCATCTTCAAATATGTGCGGCAGAACCAGCGCCGCCATCGGGCTGGAGCCGATGATGACTGCCGCGGTGAAGTCAACCAGCACGGGACGGTCGTACTTGTCAATCAGAATGTTGGCAAGCCGCTTGATATCTCCGTGGGCCACCCCACGGCCGTGAATCTGCCGCACCAGGTCCAGCAGACATGCGAAAAAATCCGGTGTCAGGCGCTGTGGATCAACCTCCGGCGCCGGCTGTGCATCAACAAAGCCAGTGACCAGAGTGTAAGGGTCCAGGCGGCCATAACAGGGCGGCACACCCGGCAGCCGCTGCAGTTGTGTGTAGGCCGCCAGCTCTCTCTGCACCAGATAGCGGCCAATGAAGCGCTTTGCGGAATTCGCACCTGCGGCATAGTCCTTGATTACCAGCAGCCTGCCATCAACATTCAGCAGCCGCACATCCGGCCGCGAGCCTTCACCGGCCCGCAGCACCTTCACGGTAAGCTCCGGGATGTCACTGCGGCTGAAACCCAGGTTTTCCGCCGCTCTGGTCACTATCTATTCCTCCGCTGGCGCTTCCGCTGGCATCGTCTGCCACATCGGACGCGACTGGATAGCGCCATACGGGCACTTGGCGCACTCCAGGCAGCCGATGCAGGCATGCCCGTTGAGCTCTTTACGCGGGTCTATCCCCGCCGGACAGTTGCGCACACACCACATACAGTTTACGCATTTTTCGGGGTCAAAATCAATGCGCCAGAGGCTGTAGCGCTGAAATAGCGAGAATATTGCGCCCAGGGGGCAGACCGTGCCGCAAAACGGCCGCTTCACAAAGACCATCAACACCAGAAATCCGAGAAGGATCGCCTGCTTGATCCACCAGAAGCTGCCAATGCCGGCGCGCACCTCTGCGTCAAAGATGGGCTGCAGCCACCCGCCCTGCAAGGCCCCCTGGGGGCACAGCTTGCAGAACCACGGCACGCCGGTAAGATACGGGACAACAAGCACCAGCACCACCAGTATGACATAGCGCAGATAGCCGAGGGGCTTGGGGATGCGCCAGTGCTTGCGCCGGAGTGATGCCAGCTTGTCCTGCAGCCAGCCGAAGGGGCAAATCCACCCGCACATCATGCGACCGAACAGCGCGCTGAAGACCACCAGCACGCCCAGCACGTACAGCGGCACGATTGCATACCAGGGCCTGCTGCCCAGCGTCCATTGCGCGGCTATGGAACTGTTCTGTATCGCGCCGAGCGGGCAGCCGAAGATCGCGCCCGGGCAGGCCCAGCAGTTCAGCCCCGGCACGCAAAAGCCCTTGGCCCAGGAGAAGAAATAGGAGTTCATCACCACCAGGGCCGCGATCTGCAGCAGTTCAGCCCCGGCACGCAAAAGCCCTTGGCCCAGGAGAAGAAATAGGAGTTCATCACCACCAGGGCCGCGATCTGGACCCAGTTGCGCCGGTATATCCACCGCGGGCCGGCCAGTGCCTCGTCGCCGTCGGATTTGCTCGCGTCGGTGTGTTGTGCCATTTGATTGTTATCGCGTCGGTCGGGGTCGCGCTGTAGTTATCGAGATTTGCGCAAGGCTGAGTGAGGCGCAGTCTCTTGTATGTCGTTCGGAGGGGCCGAATAGGGTGGATTTTGCTGCGGCAAAATCCGGGTTCCCTATCCGGCCCACGTCGTTAGTACCCTTGCTTGCCACCGGTGGATTCACAATATTGCGCGCTGCTTCGTACCGTGGGCCGGATGGGGCCCGTCCTTCGCTTCGCTCAGGCCACCCATTCGGCCCCTCCGAAAGGCACACATCACCCTTTCGTATGCTTTGAGCATCGCAAGACTTTTGCGCGTCACTACTGGCTAGAGGGCTGGCCGAAAAGTGTTTCGCCCAGCAAACCGACGGCGCTCCGCCTCTTTCAGGCACCGCTACGACAATGCACATCGCGCCATCGTGGCGATATTAGGGATTTTCGGCCAGCTTTCTAAAAAGCCCGACACCGACTCAGTCAGTCAGCCCGATGCACGAGGTGCATAGCGTGCGGCCCCAGGCCAGCACTGCGCCCCATTGTCCCTGGCTGAGCCCGACGATGACCCCGGCCAGGCCGACAACTGCCGCAATTATCCACACGTAGCGGTTCACTGTGAAACTCCCAGGAAGAAGGGGCCGATGGTCACCCCAGGCAGAAATCGGCCCCTGTGAGCAATATGCAATTACAGGCCGGCGGCTTGCCTAGATCTCCACCGGCTGGCCGATTTTGGCCGACTCGTGAATCGCAACCACCGTCTCGGTGTTGCGCAGGCCATCTATCGGTGTGACCAGCGGCTCGGTGCCCTCGCG
>JALGTY010000151.1 GCA_029821145.1 Candidatus Zipacnadia bacterium | reverse complement strand
GCCTGCCAGGCAGGAATTGGCAGGCCATTGAGCGAAACACAAAACGGGTATGGACAAAATCTGGGAGGTGCGTCATGGCGGTTACCGCTGGCAAGTCCGACATCGTTGATGCTGTTGCCGAAAAGACAGGTCTTACCAAGAAGGATGCACAAGGTGCCTTGGACGCGGCACTGGAGGCAGTGACTGAAGCTTTGCAGCGCGGCGAGCGTGTTCAGTTGACAGGTTTTGGGACATTCCAAACTCGCTACCGCAGGGAGCGCATGGGCAAGAACCTGCAGACTGGCGAGAGCATCTTGATACCTGCCACCACGGTGCCCGCCTTCAAAGCAGGAAAGGCGCTCAAGGAAGCTGTAAAGTAAGACGATCAGGTCGGGGCGTGGCGCAGTTTGGTTAGCGCGTTGGTCTGGGGGACCAAAGGTCGCCGGTTCGAGTCCGGCCGCCCCGACCAGACAACGGTCAGGGCGATCCCGCGCCCGACCGTTCCTAGCATTGACGTCGCTACGGTCACTCGCAGAGTGGACGGCGGCTGTCGTGCCAATGCAAACGGTGAACGCAGGCCGCCCACTTTGATTCGCGGGCGGCTTTGCTATATCCGCCACTTGGCGGCCGTCTTGATACGCTCCTTGGTGGCCAGGGAGAAGAGCCGACATGGATTCCCGCGAAATCTTCGAACAGACCTTCACCCGCTACAATCAGCACGTAAGCCCCGGCATCGCCACACTCACCAAGTTCATGGGCCTGGAGACAACTGAGCACCGCGCCGAGGGCTGCTATGTCTATGGGCCGGAGGGCGAGGCGTACCTGGACTGTCTCGGCGGGCCGGGCGTATTCACCATCGGCCACCGGCACCCGAAAGTGGTCGCCGCCCTCAAAGACCAGCTTGACCTCATGGGCCTGAGCAGCCACATCCTGCTCGATCCGGTGAATGCCGAAGCGGCCGAGCAGGTGGCTGCGCTCTGCCCGGGCGACATCCAATACGTTTTCTTCTGCAACAGCGGCGCTGAAGCAATAGAGGGGGCCTTGAAGGCGGCGCGCATGCACACAAGTCGGCCCGAGTTTGTCTGCGCCGAGGGTGGATTCCATGGCAAAACCTTCGGCGCGCTTTCGGCCTCCGGGCGCGATGTCTATAAGACGCCGTTTGAGCCGCTGCTGGCCGGTTTCAAGCATGTGCCTTTTGGCGACGCCGGAGCGCTGGCCGCGACTGTCAACGACGATACCGCCGCGGTGTTGCTGGAGCCGATACAGTGCGAAAATGGCATCATGATTCCGCCCGATGGTTATCTCCAGGCCGCCAGGGAGATCTGTGATGACAGCGGCGCGCTGTTGATACTGGACGAGATACAGACCGGCCTTGGGCGCACCGGCAAGCTCTGGGCCTGCGATTATGAGGACGTGGTGCCTGACATCATGGCCCTGGGCAAGGCGCTCGGCGGGGGTATGATGCCGATCGGGGCGTTTGCTGCAAGAGCACAAGTCTGGGGCATATTCAGCGATAACCCCTATATCCACACCACGACTTTCGGCGGCAACCCGATGGCATGCAGAGCCTGCTTAGCTGCTCTGGACGTGCTGCAGGAGGAAGATATTACGGGCCTCTGCGCCCGGCGTGGCGAGCGACTACTGGCAGGAATGCAGCAGGTGGCCGCCGAATTTGACAATGTTATTGCAGATGTGCGCGGCAGAGGCCTGCTGGTTGGTATCGAGTTCACGCACCCGGATATCGCTAACCTGGTTATTGCCGGCCTGATCCAGGAGAATATTCTCACTGCATTCACACTCAATCAGCCGAAAGTGGTACGCCTGGAACCGCCTGCACTGATAACCGAGGCTGAAATCGAGCGCGTCCTCAGCGTATTCAGCCAGGCAGCGGCAGATACCGTGGAAATGCTGCAACTCTGATGAAAGGCTGCAGGTATGATGAACAAGCGGATACCTCTGATTGTAGCAATCATCGCAGTAGCGGCCCTTGCCGGCTGTGGACGCGGCAAGCCGGGGGAAACCGGCCGGCCCGCGCAGCCGGAAAAACCTCCTCTGCCCTCGCGCATAGTCCACGTTTTCTGCTATCACGGCGTCGAGCCGGAGACCGAAAACTTCTACTTTAACCGCACTGCCGATTTCGAAGAGCAGATGCAGACTCTGGCCGATGAAGGCTTTGCGAGCATCACCTGCAAACAGCTCGCCGACTATCTGGCCGGTGAACAGGACATCCCCGAGAAGTCCGTGCTGCTTACCTTCGATGACGGCAACCTCTGCGTTTATGAGAAGGCCTGCCCGATAATGGAGAAACACGGCTTCAAGGCCACACTTTTCCTCATTACCGGATCCATGGGTGGCAAGACCCGTATGGACTGGCAGCACGTACGCGACCTGCACTCCAGGGGATACGAGATTGGCGCCCACACTGTCACCCACGCCAACCTGACAAAACGGAGCGAGGGTCAGAGCGTCGAAGAGCATGAGGCCAGTGTCGTCAAAGAGCTCACTGAGTCCAAAGAGAAGATCGAACAGATGATTGACGAGCCGGTAGTCGCGGTGGCGTATCCCTACGGGAATTATGACGAATTCGTCATGTCGGCGGTCCGGGAGGCGGGCTATCGGCTCGGTTTCTCGATTGACAGAGGGGCAGTTGACGAGCAATCAAGTGCCTGGCGTCTGCCTCGGCAGATGGTAGTACGGGACAATTCGCTGAGGACCTTCAAGCGATGGCTGGCCCAGGAGCCGCTGCATCTGGCCGGCCTCTCCCCAGCAATTGGCCAGGTGGTCAGCCAGACCGACATTGAAATCCGCGCCCGTGTGCTCGACGATGATGTCAACCCCTCCGCCTTGTCGGTGGAGGCGGGCAAGGGCACGGACCTGAGTGTGAATGAGGAGACCGACGAGATAGTCATCACCACGACGCTCAGCAAAGGGGCCAACAATGTCCGGCTCCAGCATGCGGGCAGCCCGTCGCGAGAAAGGTCCTGGGTCATCGTGTGCCGCCCGTGATATGGCGGTTCCGACACGGATGCGTACAATACCATGCGCCAAGAGCCCTTGAGACTGGTCAACCAACAGTCGCCCAGGAGTCAGCGCCGCCAGCGCCAGGCCCAGCAGCGCTCGAGTTGCTGCTGCTGCCTGGTGGTGGTCATTTCCCTGATCGTTGTGCTCGTCGCCTTTCGCGGACCGGCCGCAAACTGGCTCGCTCGGGCCGGCAAGCGCCCACAGCAAACACGCCCCAGCGTTCTTTTCCCCCTCGAATTGGCCGCCAACAAGCAAGCCTATTTCCGCTATGCTCTGGTCGAGCTGCGCGCTACACTGGTGGATCACCAGGGACGGGCGGTTGTCGCCGATGAAGACCTGCTTGTCACCGTAACTTGCGACGGCGAGGTAGTCACCACCATCGGCAATGTGGACAGAATACGCCTCAAGTATAACCGCAGCACGCAGCAGTACTCGACCTACTGGCCGGTGCCCTGGAACGCCAAGCCGGGACAGTACGCCGCCGAGACGCGTATCGAGATAACCGACGCGGAAAACTGGCCGTGGCGCACAGAGCAGGAGCAGAAACAAGCCAGGGACGAAGAGCCGGCCAAGATAGAGGGCAAGACATGGTGTGTGGCGCGGGTGCGTTTTGAGATTGTTGCCGCCGAGAAGCCCGAATTTGCACCTGGTACTTGTATTGCCACCTGGGAACCGGACTTCCGTGCCACCGGCATCCCCAAGCCCGAAGGCGGCACTGGTGACTGGAAGGCGATGCTCGATTGGTGCGAGTATGTTGGCGCCGATACCTTCTGGTTCCGCGGCGCGGTCACCGAAGTATACCAGGGCAAGTTGACGATGGAGCAGCCATTCAACGCGGTCAACCTCGAGGCCATTCCCAAGCTCGCCGCCGAGGCGCACCGGCGCGGCATCAAGTTCGGCGCATGGGCCGTGGCGTATTCAACTTATCCGAAGAGCAACAAGAACAAGCCGCCGTACGATTTCGCCATAGACGTCAGCCGCAGCACCGGCAAGAGCTCGGAGCGCGAATTCATCTCGCTGCTGGACGAGCGGCGCATTGACCACCTCGCCGAGTTCGTCAGGCTCATGGAGCAGGAAGAGAATGTTGACTACATCGGCTTTGACTATTTCCGCACTGATCGTGGCGGCTACGAGATGGTGGATAAATTTACCCGCGAGATGCCGGTGCGCTTGCCTGAGCAGTGGAACGATTACAGTCTCAGTCGAAAGCAGCGGCATGTGGCCGTCAAGATAGAAGAGCAGTGGCAAAGTTCCCCCGACTTCTACGATTGCTGGAACTGGTGGCGGGCACACCTCGGCGCTCACATTCTGCGCAAGATAAGGGAGAAGTCACAGGCTACCAAGCCGATCTGGATTTTCGTACTGAGCTGGCGCCACGGTGTGCAGCATGGCCAGGATCCGGTGATGCTCACCGACGCAGGAGTGACCCTCCTGGCTCCGATGCTCTACCAGGTGAAGAACCGACAGATGTTCGACACCATGACCAGGGAGTGGAACGAGTATCTGCGGGCCGACCAGGTCAACATAGCTGTCGGCGATCAGGTGGACTTTTACTGGCATCAGAAGATGCTGGTGCCCGCCGCGCCCGAGGAGCTTTATGATCGCATCGTCACCGCACACCAGGAGTATCAGCCCGGAGACGCGATGACGCGCGGCGCATTCTGGCACGACATCAGCCGCGCGGCGGTATGGGGCAATCGCGGACCGTACCCGGGCAGGGAGTGGGCCCTGGCCGGCGCGGCCGCGTTCACTACTATACGCAATAACTGGGGCGTTCATCCACTGCGTGTGAGCCTCAATAGCTTGCAACGCAACAGCGGATCGGCTTTTACAGCAGACCTCTCAATCCAGAACCTATCAAACAAGGAAATCACCGACATAGCCGTGAAGCTGATGGACACCCCCCTGATCGAAAGCACCGGCAAGCAACAGCGGCGCATCAAGGGACTGGGGCCGAAGGAGACGATTCTGGTGCCGTTTGAGGGACGCGTTACCGGCCCATCTGCGGCACGGGCCAGCCGCTTCATGGTCGCCTTGCGAGTAACCTGGCCGCGCGGTGATTACGGCAAGCAGTTCCGCGCCGACCTCCCGTGCCAGCAGACGGTGATGAAGTACTTGCAGATCGGCTCCAGTGAGCCGAGAAGGGCCCACTAGCCGCTGTTGTTTATGGACGCGTGGCACGGCCTGACCTTTGCGTTTTCTGCAAAGGTCAGGTGAGAATGCCCTGGCATTCTCAGCTTCCAGCCCGTGAATGTCGCCGCCGGCAGCGTCACGCGAGATACGTGAAGCATGAAGCTGCGGGAAAGCAGCACCGTATGCCAATACTGGCAGCCGCAGCAACCGACGACACAGGAAGTACCGCGCTGATGACGCAGCAACAACACTATACTCGCCCGGGAACCGGGGAATTCGACGAAGTTGCCGATTACTACGACCATCTGATGCGCGCCGTCCCGTATGCGCGCTGGGTGGATTACGTCGAGAGTCTGCTGAAACGCTGGGACAAACAGCCGCGGATGGTGTTAGACCTGGCTTGCGGCACGGGCAGAGTTGGCAGCGAGATGATAAGGCGCGGATATGACGCGCGTGGGGCTGATCTGTCCGAGCCGATGGTGCACCACTGCGCGCGTCAGGATCCGCCGCTGCCGGCGGTGGTGTGCGAGGCCGCGCAGATGGCTCTGGCCGATGAGAGTTTCGATCTCATAGTCAGCCTGTATGATAGTCTCAACTACATATTGGACCCGCGACAACTCGCTGCATGTCTGCGCGAAGCTTACCGGGTGCTGCGCCCTGGCGGACTGTTGATATTTGACCTCAATACTGAGCGCGCGCTCTCCGAACGCCTCTTCACTCAGCACAACATGCGCACCAACGAGCGCCTGCAGTACAGTTGGGAGGCAATCTGGGATCCCAAAACTCGCATTTCCAGGATTGACATGTTATATTATTGGAACGGCGAAGGTGGACCCAAACATTTCCGCGAGACCCACTTTCAGCGCGCCTATAGCAACGATGAGGTGCTCTGCATGCTGCGCCCGGCAGGCTTTAGCAGATTCGAGGCATATTCGGCGTACAGTTTCAGGGCCGTAACCACTCGTAGTGACCGCGTTTATTATGTGGCGCTGAAGGAGTGAATCATTGTGAGATCATTGAGGTGTGCTGGACTCATTGTTGCCATCACATGGGGAGTCATTGGGCTTGTCGGCTGCGGAGGTGGGAACCCCAAGAAAGTCGCTAACGCCTTCGTCGCTGCGATGCGGGATAGCAACAGTACGAAGGCCGCCCAGTACTGGGAATATATCACCTACGCGCGCGAACAGAACCCGGACTGGGATGACATTGCTAAAGGCCAGAGGAATCTGATAATTAAGGAGCTGCAGAAGAAACGCGCGCAGGAGCTGGAATACTGGCAGCGCTATTTCCCCATCGGATGCAAAGTCTCCGAAGTTATGGTGCAGGGCGATAAAGCCATCGCCGGCCTTACTGATGCTCGCGCCAACGAGATCCACCTCATCAAAGTTGACAATAGATGGTATGTGAACGAAGTCAAGTAATTGCCGCCCGCGACTCACGTAGCTCGTTGTCGCCTGCCGCTACCAGGCCGTCCAGCCGCCTTCGACGCCCATGATCTGCCCGGTCACGTACTGTGACGCATCGGACGCCAAGAAAACCGCCGGGCCCTTGATATCCTCCGGCCCTGCCATCCGCCCCAGCGGGCAGTGCTCCTCATAACGCTTCACAAATAGCGGGTCCTGGTCGTTGAAAAGCCCGCCGGGAGCCAGGCAGTTGACACGCACTCTTGGTGCCAACAGAGTCGCCATGGACCGGGTAAGGTTGATTATCCCTCCCTTGACGAATGCGTAGTCCGCCGGCGAGGTGACGTCTGTGCCCTCGTATATCGGGAAGGTCTGCCCGACCACCCCATAAATCGAGCTGATATTGATTATCGAGCCACTGCCGGCCTCATACATGTACTGCCCCAGATGCTTGCACATCATCAGCACGCCGGTCGCGTTGACCTGCATGTAGTCGGGCCAGTAATCCGTCTCCGTCTCCAGCAGGTTCTTCACCGGGAATCTGCCCACCGCGTTATTGATGAATATGTCGAGCCGTCCGAAGGTTTCATCAATGTGGTCACGCAGGGCCAGGATGGAGGTCTCATCACCCTGGTCAAGCTGGGCTCCGCTGGCGCTGCCGCCTGCCTGCTGCAGCTCTTCGGCGTACTCTTTGCACCGCTCCACGTTCCGCGACGCCACGATCGTATGCGCTCCGGCCTCGGCCATCGCCTGCGACAGCCAGCGCCCGTAAAGACCGTAGCCTCCGGTCACCAGTGCGACCTTGTCCTTGATGTCGTAGAGTTGCTGCACTGTTCTGACTTCGTTTTCGTTACTCACATTTATCACCTCTTTGTTCAATTCTTCGTAACTACTCGCCTTGTGGCCTGCAAAGGAGATGCACAGGCGAGGGCGCTTCTCCCCAAGGTTTCTTAGAGTGGCACGGCCCTTTCTGCTAGCCTTCCTGGACGACAGGCTTCGTAGCCTGTCGAGGCCTTTCCCAACAGCAACGGCATGGACAGGCA
>JALGTY010000150.1 GCA_029821145.1 Candidatus Zipacnadia bacterium | reverse complement strand
CAGGGGACAGTCCCTAAAGGGACAGTCCCCTCGTGATACGCGGCTGGTGGAGGGGGACTGTCCCTTTAGGGACTGTCCCCCCCATCCACACCGGGTTTTGAAACAGCTTCTAGTATTCATACCTGAGACTCAAGTACTTACAATGCCTGTCAGACTATCCGAGCGTCTGGTCACCCGTCCGAAGAAGGTGTTCCTGGCAACGACAGCCCGGTGCTGTCAGTGGCTTGGTGAGGATGCGCAACTCAACTACGCTCTTCCAGTTGAGGGACACGGGTGATCGGGATGCGGTCTGCAGACGTCGGAAGGGCCGCTATGCCACCATCCTACGATGACCTGGAAGAGATGCAGAGCGAACTGGAGCAGTTGCAGGAGGCGTTTCGCAAGAGGTTAGAGGAAGCGATCAAGAAGCCTTCAGAGGGCGTGCCCGACGAAGTGAAGGCCGGGCTCAAGCGCATGTGGGAACTGGAGCACAAACTGGAGCAGGCGATCTCGAGCGGGTCCGCCAGTAGTAGTAGCGGCGAGTCAAGCGAAAGCCGATCGAGCCGGTAGCAGAACGGTGTCTGGGTTCGTCAGCGTGCTGACGCCTCAGGCCGGCGCAACGCCCGACGAGCCCCGACACTGTGTGATGTACGCTTGTGCGATGCTCTCCAAGTGAGGCGAAACAGTCGCGGCCTCACGGCGCGCTTTGTCCCACATTTGCTCGGCTTCACCCTCCGCGTTCTGACGCCACCTGACGGCGCCGATTCCAACCAGCCCCGTCACGAATAGCCATTTGAAGTCGTTCTGTTCCGCGAAGTCGGTGGCCTCGGCGTAGAGCCTGCTGGCCTCAGCCAATTCACCCGCTTGGCAGGCCGCGGCCGCGATACCCATTCGACACTTCGTCAGCAGTCCAAGGTGAGTTCCCGCAGGCAACCGCGAGGCGCTCTCCTCAAAGCGTGCGGCCGCATCTTGGGTATTGCCCTCCGCCAGAGCGCACCGCCCCAGACCAATGTTGGCCTCCACTTGGCTATGGAGGTCCCCAAGACGCTCGGCGACAGATAGAGCCTGCTCGTAGACCGTCGTGACATCGGCAAAGGCCTCGGACCCCAGGATGGCCCGCCCATACTGCAGACGCCCTAATTCGAGCAGGATTCTGGCCTCCTCAATTGTCACACGGCGTCGCTGCGCTAACCCCAAAGCACCATCGAACTTGCTCTGCGCCTCGTCGTATCTGCCCAACTCGACCAGGGCAACCCCGACGAGTCTCTCAGCACCCGCCACATGAGCCGGGTCATCTGCCTGTTCCGCCTCTTCAGCGGCGCGACCGGCAAGCTCCACGACCTCTGCCCAGCGATACTGGCGCATAGCGATCGTCGCCAGAGCAACGCGGTTGGCGGCGGCTTCGTCTGGATAGGGGTCGTCCTGCCATTCGCATAACTCCAGGGCCTGACGATAGCAGTGCGCTGCCGCCTCCATCTCGTTACGGTACAGGTGCAGTGAGCCCATCTCGTGCAACGCCACTGCATGTGCGCGCCGCCCTTCTTGCACTGACGTCTGCGCAAGTACATCCTCGAGAAGGCTCGTGGCTGTGTCGTACTCGCCGCAGGAGGCGTGGATGCGCGCCATCTGCGTCCTCAGTGACGCTGCCACTGACTCCCCAAATCCCCCGCGCTCGATAAGCCCTGTCATACACTCGATCCCCTGTCGCCCCATCCCCTGCTCGACCCACCGGGGCATGATGCCAAGCTTCTTGGAGAGCAACGAGGCGGACAACTCATTCCAGAGCTCGGCGCGTGCCAGATGGAGCGGGAGGTGGTCAAGGAAGTACCCGTCATCCGGCCCGCTCTCCCAGCCGTCGGGACAGACGGCCCGGTAGGCCTCCACCACATCCCTGTGCAAGGCCTGTTCGTCGGGCGCGATGCGTTCGGCGTAGCTACGCATCAGGTCGTGCAAGGAGACGCGACGGTTCGGTGCGACGCCGTCAACCTGCACCAGTGCGCGGCGGACCAGCGTGGTGAGGAGCCGCCCGGCGTGACGCTTCTTCTGCGCTCCGGTGTGCTGCCAGAGCGTCATCACCGCGGCCTCGGGGACGGTCTCGTCGGACGGGAATACGCGCAGTTCGACGAAGCGGCGCGCCTCATCTTCCGACAGGCGATCGACGCTCACCTTGATGGAGCGCAGCACGCTACCGTGCGGGTGATCAAGGAACTCCAGGTCCGCCTCCTCAAGCGCCTCCAGCACGTCAGACCACGGATTGCCCTCGCGGGCCAGCGCCCCACACAGCGAGAGCGCCAACGGCAGCCCGTCGCACTCTTCCATGATTCGTAGCGCCTCGTCGGGCAGCTCCTCCTTGGTCTGCCCGGCCCACTCCGCGAGCAGGTGGCGGCTCTCAGCCTCGGTCAGCAGATGCACCTGATGCTCGGCTCCGCCCAGCGCGGTTATCAATCCCGCATCGCACGTGGTCAACACCATGCGACAGCGCGGGCCAAGAACGTCGAAGGCCTCCGCGTGCACGGCTTCCCACACATCATCAAGCACGAGGAGCACGGCACGGTCGGCCAGCAGCTGCCCGAGTCTATCCTTACCTTCGGACTCGGTCGCGAAGTCCCCGGGACCGCCCAAGGCGTTTGCCACATCGCGCTGCAGCGCAACAGGCGAAGGCTGCTGGCCAATCGGCACCCAGATGACGCCATCGTGGAAGGCGCGACGCACCTCTGTATCCCGGCATAGCGCCGTGACCAGCACCGACTTGCCGATACCGCCCATGCCATGCACGCTCGCGCTCGGGGCGGTCCATGAAATGCGGCGGCAGCCAGGGTATCGCCACCAGCTTGCCCATGGGCGGTACGGGCTCGGAGAGCTACCGCACCAGTGTCTCGAGGCGCGCCTCATAGTCAGCATCGCTGCGGAAGTCGGGCGCGTCGAGGAGCTTCAGTTCATCAGGCAGCAGGGGGTAATCGCCGAGGCGCAGCACGGGGTTGACCGGCTTGCCCATCTCCAGCGCGTGGCGCCACTCGGCCTCGACGTAGTCGGAGGTCATAGCCGACGACCCCACTACCAGCACGAACCGGTCGCGCTCGTTGATGGCCTCGCGGATCTCCTGCAGGAAGGTCACTCCGCGACCGGGCATGTCCTCGCGGTCGAACCACACGTCCAACCCGCTCTCAGTCAGGTCGTCATGCAGCCGCCTGGCGAAGGGCTCGTCATCGGCCCGGGCGTAGGACAGGAAAACGCTTGTCATGGCTCACTCCCTCACTCAACGTGGCATTGAAAGGGATCAAGAGGGCATCGCTTGCCCTACAATGGTGAGTTTCGGCAACACCAGTAGCATCCTCTTCGTGTGTGCTGACATGGCCCGACGAGCGATGAAGTTCGGGCGCGGAGTGACCTGCTGACAGCGGGGGATCTCGCTCACGCCCCAGCGCAGGTCAATCGCCTGAAAGCGCGCGCCATGCTGCATGCACAGCTTGCGCAATTCAGGAAAGACGCGCTCCTGCAGCGCATTGCGCTCCGCCTTCAGGTCGCTGAACGTAGAGCTGACGAAAATGCGGAACGTTCGGCTTCGCCTTGCCATTCTTGTCCCTACCTATTGTCATCCATCGGATTGCGCTTCACTCAGCGAGGCCAGTCCCTCGGCGCGAACACGCTTGAGCAAATGTGGTCTCATCTGTGACAGATGACTAGCTGCGACGATGGCACCTTGGCTATGGTAGTGGGAGGTTCCACGTTGCATTATCGTATTCCTGCTGAGAACATATCCAGAAGCCGGGATGTAGTCGGGCGGAGGATGGTAGCTGGTGAGAGGCGTTTGTGTTTGACTGGCGAGGTAGCGTCACTCGACGGCGACCACTGCGCACACAGCAACGGCTGTCTTTCCTTAGTGCGGATCGGGGGACGGGCCGGACCTTTCAGCGCCGCCACTGACGCATCGCTGTTGATCCCGATGACGAGCGGGTCCCGCAGCGCCCCGAATGCCTCCCGGTCAACGATGAGTCCCGTCAGATCACCTTGCTCTCCTGCTCGCGTAGGTCGGGCTTCCAGCCCGACCCTATAGCGGGGTGCGCGGAGCCCCACTCACGGCTCTATCCTGAAGAGGTGAGCATCGAGGTGCGTATCGTGGGCTTCGTGCTCAAAGGGGGCATATCTGAGGAATCCCGGAATCTTCGCCGGCTGGCCGGGCCGCTCCGGGAAGACGAGGACATAGCGCGGTTCGAAGCCGGCCGACCGCTCCAGGAACTCAGCCACAACCACCTCCGCCGGCGCATCCACGCTCTTGTCGCCGCACAGGTTCATCACACCGCGATCCGCATACAGCCCGATGGCCGACGGCAAGGCCGTCAGTATCGTTGCCTCCGGTGGTGTCTGCACTTCGACGAAACGACCGAGCGCACCCACGTCGGGGTAGTCGTAGCGCGGCGGATTGGCGGCCGTCTCTACGTCACGCGCCATGAAGCCAACCAGCGCCAGCCCGGCAAGCGCCCAGACCCACCATGTCCGGCGCGGGCTCAGGAAGTAACCGCCCTCCACCAGGTACACCAGCGCCATCGGCACCAGCGGCAGGCAGAAGCGCGTGTAGCGAAACGGCCATATCAGCAGCACGAGCCCCAGGAGAATGAACACCCACGTTGCGGCGTCAGGGCGTCGCCGCCAGACCGCAATCCCCCCGACGAGCATGGCCGCACACACCAATGCGCCCGCAAGTCTCGGCGCGAAGCCGATAGACAACCTGTCCGCGATTGCCTGCGCCCGTGTCCCGAAGAACGGAAGCACCGCTTCAGGAAGCAGTGTCGTCGCATAGAGGACAAGGCTCTCGACCGGGCGCAGCAGCGGGTGGCACTGCGTCTGGGCCTCGGAAGTGATGTCCGTCTGGTAGCCGCTTCCGAACCACGCGCCCGTCCACGAGTGTTGCGCCAGCATCCACGGCAGGAGCAACGCGATGCTGAGAGCCATGACGATGAGCGCCGTTCTCCGGTCGCGCCGCTGCCACAGCCAAACGCCAGCGGCCAGAAGCACTGCCCAACCGACAGTACGGAGCAGGCAGCCGCCCGCCAGAATCAGCGCCATGACCAGCAGCCATGTTGCGGGGGCTGGAGCAGCAGGCTTCGCCCCCTGCTGGTCATCCCGCCGGTCCAGCCACACGAGTGCCGCCAGTGTCAGGCAGACAAACGGCGCCTCGGTCATGACCATCCCCGCATAGCCGACAACCAGGTGATTGAGCCCGAAAAGCGCCAGCAGCAGCCAGCGCCAACTCGCCACAGGCCTGCCATCGGGCGCTGTTGGCAGGCGCCTGCGGAAGAACGCGTCGGCGAGAAACAGGGAGGCCAGTGAGAAGACCAGCGGGATGATACGCAGGGCTGCGATACGCCCGCCGCTTGCCCACAGCACTACCGCGATCAGGCCGGGCAGGCCGGGGGGATACTGTCGCTCAGGAGGGTGTGTCGGGTCCTCGTAGCGCACGTAGCCGAGGCCGGCTTGCAGCGCGCGACCGACGCTGACGTAGATGCTGTCATCTACATGCTGGCCGATCTGCAGAGCGCCGAGGTTGGCGGCATAGACCCCCCCGCACACTACGAAGAGCACGCCGAATATCCACCACTGCGTGTGTCCGTACGGTGCGCTGCCGGATGCTTCGGCTCCATTCTTCATCGGCTTGCACCTTCGCTGCGGCGGCGCTGCTATCCTTCATGCGGCCTTCATCAGGACGGGTCTGCCGGCGGGGCGTCAGATATGGCAACAGGCCGCCTGCCCTCGACGATGAGATTGAGGGCCGCTTGCCGTTCCGAACTCACCAGCCGGCTCTCCAGGTCATTCAGGAGCGAGCAGCGGCTCACCTGCGGCTGCGCTTTCACAACCTCCACCAGACCCGCCTCCGCGAAGATGCCGGCGAGTGTCGGGAAGTCATACAGGTAGATATGGTCATGAGCACGCATCGCCGCATTGAATGCATCGGCGGTCCCCGCCTCGACCTCATCCAGATACTCTCTCGCATGCGCTTCCAGGTCCGGCGTCGTGATACGGAGCCATCCGCCGGGCTTGAGCACACGCGCGCACTCGCCGATGAGACGCACCGCGGCTTCTTTCTCTATGTGCTCGATGAAGTGCTGCGAATAGATGGCGTCGGCACAGGCGTCAGGGATCGGCAAGGGGCGGGTCAGGTCGAGGCATAGTTCGGCGGGGAAGTACAGATCCACATTGATCCAACCGGTGAGGCGCTCGGTCCCGGAGCCGAGATGCAGCAGCAGCCGCTCTTCTGTGTGTCCCAGCCTGCGCGCGCGGGACGCCGACTGTCGCGTTCGGACAGCCAGCACCAGTGGTCGCAACGCCGCCCTCGGCATGTGCAGCAGCGTCTTGCCGAGGCCTCGATGCGCCACCGAACGCCTGAACCGAGCCAGGATATTCATCAGCGGATCCCCGCAATGAAACGGGACCGAGTGTCCCCGGGCCCACATGTTATCCTACTGCTCTCCATACTACATCTGCCGGGTGCCGATGTGCAATCTATTTGAGGCGCACCGTCTGCATCAGGCTCTGGAAACTCGGAAAGTGCTTGTCATAGACGGCATCCTGCCCGGCGTATATCAACGTGTAGCTGTGTGTCTGCGTGCTGAAGACAAAGATGGGTCTGGGATTCCAGGGCACCAGCCCTTCGCTGCGTTGTCTCATCACGGATTCCTGTCTGCTACATAGCTGACAGTAGTCATGGCACCTTGGCTGTGGTAGTGGGAGGTTCCACGTTGCATCATCGCATTCCTCTGGAGAGCTTCTACATGCTACGGGAGGCGCAGGTGTTGGTTGAACGGTGGCGAAGGCATTACAATACGGTGAGACCACACAGCCCCGGTGACCGAGGTGCGCCAGTCCCGGGTGGAGGAGCTAGCAACTTCAGGGGGACTATGGCATGCACGGACACCGACGGAGGCAGCAATAGATGTCGAAGGCTGAGGCATCTGACGACGGCAATGCAGGCAGGACACGGCGCGGCTGGGAAGAAGTCCGGGTCTTCATCAGCTCCACCTTCAGCGACATGCAGGCGGAGCGGGACTACCTCGTCAAGGTGGTCTTCCCCGAGCTGCGCGAGCGCCTGGAGAAGCATCGCATCTACTTCGTGGATATTGACCTGCGCTGGGGCGTCACCCAGGACCAGTCGGACAACGATGAGGCCCTGGAGCTGTGCCTGCAGGAGATTGACCGCTGCCGGCCCGAGGCGGGCAACCGGCGGCCTTTCTTCATCGCCATGCTCGGGGAGCGCTATGGCTGGGTGCCTGAGACTGTGAAGCCCGAGGTGCTGGAGCGCTACTCCTGGATCCCCGAGTATCCCGAGCACTCGGTGACCGCGCTGGAGATAGTCCACGGTGTGCTGCTCAATCCGCCGATGCAGGGGCAGAGCTTTTTCTACTTCCGCGACCCGGCGTTCATGGGCGATGTGCCGGACAGCATCCGGGAGGCGGTTCTGGAGCCTGATGACCAGAAAGCGCGCGATAGGCAGGCCAACCTCAAGCAGCGGATTCGGGACTCCGGCATCCCGTACATGGAGGATTATCCGTGTCAGTACGCCGGGCTGGGGATCAAGTGGCGATTGGTGGCTCAGGAGCTCGATGAAGCGCATCGTGACGCGCTGATGGCAGTCGCTGCGGATGGTGTTGTTGCGCCGGACGAGTGG
>JALGTY010000149.1 GCA_029821145.1 Candidatus Zipacnadia bacterium | reverse complement strand
GGATGTGGGTACTGGGCGGAGGGACGTATGATACGCCGGATACCCCAATCAGGAAGTTCTACAATGACGTATGGAGTTCTGCGGATGGGATCAACTGGGAGCGGCACGTAGAATTCGCACCGTGGGACGCCCGGCAATATCACGATGTCGCGGTGTTCGATGGGAAGATGTGGGTGATGGAGGGATGCAACCGGGATAGCGGCAATCGCAACGATGTGTGGTACTCAGCCGACGGCGTCAACTGGCACGAGGTGCCCGACACGCCGTGGGCACCACGCCACGCCGCCAGCGTGTTTGTCTATGACGATGCCCTGTGGATGGTAGCGGGCAATAACATGTTCCCGGATGTGTGGAAGCTCACGCGGAAGAAATAGGGTATCTTCTTGGTGGGGGACTGTCCCTTTAGGGACTGTCCCCCAAGGATGCCTCTTTCGGGAAAGGAGGAGAAAAAGGGGGCCCCCTCTTTTTCGCAGGAGCTATGCCGAGGGCCGCTCGTGTTGTGGCTGTGGGTATTCCCGATCACGTGACGCAGCGTGGGAACCGCGGCCAGAAAGCATTCTTCACAGCCGAAGATTGGCAGCACTACCTCATCTGGTTAGCCCACTACGCAACTCGCCACGGCCTGAAGGTGTGGGCCTATTGTCTGATGCCGACTCACGTCCACCTAGTGGTTGTACCGGGTACTACAAGGTCAATCGCTGCCGCCCTGGGGCCGCTTCACACCCGACACGCGCAGCACATCAACGCCCGTCAGGGCCACCAAGGGCACCTGTGGCAGGGCCGGTATTACTCTTGTCCCCTCGACGGTGCCCACACGGCAGAGGCGATCCGGTACGTGGAGCGCGATCCGGTACGTGGAGCGCAACCCGGTACGTGGAGCGCAACCCGGTACGGGCGGGACTGGTAGCCGTAGCTGAAGCATACCCGTGGAGCAGTGCAGCTCCCCATTGCGGGTTGCGCGCTGATGCAGTGCTATCTGAAGAGATGCCGTTGACAGGTGCGATTTCTAACTGGTCGTTGTGGTTGAGTGAGAAAGAGGACGCGCAAACCCTTGAGCTACTCAGGCGCCGAACCATGAAGGGGTTGCCGTGTGGCAGCGACGATTTCGTCGCAGAGATTGAAGCCGCGGTCGGGCGCACGTTGAGTGAATCAGGGTAGGGGACAGTCCCTGAAGGGACAGTCCCCTGGTGACTCTCGCCATAGCTGTATGTGGGCCACCTGGAGCTATTGTATTTCGCGACAAATAAGGCCGCTTCGTTGCGCCAGATAGTAGCAATTAAGAGCGCACGGTCGTGCAATCAATAGAGGAGACGGCCATGAACATCATTGTCATCTGCCTGGACACGCTGCGCTGGGATCACCTCGGCTGTTATGGCAACATGGATATTCAGACGCCTGCCATTGATCACTTTGCCGGCCGCGCCACGCGTTTCGACGCGGCGTTTTGTGCAAGCTTTCCGACCATCCCCATGCGCACCGACGCCTTCACCGGCAATGTCAACTGGCCCGTCTATGGCTGGAAGGCACTGGGGGAAGATGAGGTGACGGTTACGAGTTGCCTGAAGCAGGCGGGCTATCACGCGGCATTTGTCCACGACACCTCGAACATGGTGCCGACGGGATTTGGGGAGGATTTTGACGAGGACATTTTTCTGGACGCCCCGGAGGGCTGGGAGGCGAATGAGGACAAGGTACAGTTGCCGGTGCCGCGCGAGAATATGCGCCAGAACGCCGGCGGGTTCATTCGCGACCGGGCCCGCACCATGCACTACGAGCACGAAACCGACTGGGCAGTGGCGCGGACGATGATGGCCGCATCTGAGTGGCTTGAGGACAACTACACGCGGGACAACTTTTTCCTGTGGGTGGACAGCTTCGAGATTCACGAGGACTGGCGCGCGCCGGATTACTATACTGAGTACTATAGCCCCGATTACGAGGGCCTGGATTACTCATACCCCAACTACGGCTATACCGATATATATCAGAAGCATGAAATAGAGCGCCTGCGTGCCCGCTATGCGGCGGAAGTCAGCCTGACGGATCGCTGGGTCGGGCATCTCTTGCGGGACATGGAGACTATGCGGCTGTTCGACAACTCGCTGGTGGTGCTGATTTCCGACCACGGGATGTACCTGGGCGAGCACAAGCGCATGGGCAAGCACACGGTGGACCCGGAGGATTCGTGGCCGCTTTATGATGAGGTGGCGCGCCTGCCGCTGCTGATCAGCTTGCCGGGCAAAAGCAGGCCGAAGTGCACCACAGCTCTGGTGCAGCCGGCCGACTTGATGCCGACGATGCTGGAACTGGCGGGTGTGAAGAAGCAAGACTGGCCGCAGATGTATGGGAGGTCGCTGCTGCCGGTGCTGAAGGGCAAGACCGACGAGCATCACGAGCACATTTTCAGCTCGTGCCATAGCGGCTCGGGGCGGGGGCGGATAGAGTACCTGCCATCCTGTATCAATGTGAATTCGGAGCGGTGGAGCTTGTGCACCGGGCCGGAGGGGATGTGGGAGCCGACACTGCACGAGCGCAGGAATGACCCGCTGCAGAAGCGCAATGTCCTCAGCAAGCACCCGCGCGTGGCGGGGAGGCTGCAGCAGGCGCTCATTGAGTTCATGGCTTCACGCGGCGCGGAGGATCGGTACATAAAGGAGTTCACGGGCACTTAGGCAATTGAGGCTGGCCTTGCTTGTGCCTGCACTTGTCCGGCGCGAAGTCGTGACGGTGTCCTCAATAATGCTCCATGAATTCTTGTTCCGAGATGCCGATGGCTTTCAGAATGCCTCGCAACAGGTTCTTCTTGATCCTGGGGCGTCGGGGAATGGCTGCTGTGCGTCTCGGGTTATGTGGGTCTTGGAATACAGTATGGGGGCCCCTGTCTCTGGCGATGACAAAGCCCAGTCGGAAAAGTGCCGTATGTACACGCCCTCTTGGCGGATCAGCCGGCAGGCGCGCGGGTCGCTTTTTCTTCTTCCGCATCTTCAGCAATCTCGCCCTGAACGATCAGATAGCTGTGAATCGCGTCGGCCAGCATCTCGCGCAGTTCCTCAAGTGTACTGCCTTGTGACCCGCACCCCGGTAGCTCTTTGACCAAGCCTATCCACCATCCGTCTTCCGGATCCTGCTCGATCGTGACGGTGAAATTCCTGCCATCGAGACGTATCGTCTCTGTGCGTTGCTGACTTGCACCCTCCACCTTGGCACGCGCCTCACTGATCAAGCCGGCAATGGGAAGCGACCATACAAACTGCTCGTGAAGGGTATCGAGCAGCGTGTGAGGATCCGCAGTCAACACAAACACAGTTTCGCCATCGGTCACGAAGGAGAGTTCCGCCAGTGGCGCTTGGAGCTCGGGGAAATGCCTGCGCAGAAAATCCAGGCATTTGCGTATCCGCTGCAAGCTTACGCCCATATCACGCAAGCGAGAGAGCACCAACAACTGCACCAGGTCCTGGAAAGAGTACAAACGTCTGCTTCCGCGTCCGGCCGCAGGACGGAGTTCGGGCTTCACCAGCGCTTTCTTGTCCCAGGAGTGGAGTGTTGAGATTGGTATTCCGAATACATTCTGGATGAACCGCGACCCGTATCCCTGCACTAGCGCACACCACCTTCATCAATTACTGATTAACTCTAGTTAATTAATGCTTTGCATAGTTGTATTATATACCCATATTATACACCTGCATCATAGATCTGTAAACCATTTTGTCCTCGTGCCATCGCGCTGTCGCGAACTGCAAAGACGGATCGCGGACAACGGGAGGCTACGCGTGCGGCGCCTTAGGTGCGCAGGTCGGTTACGCCCTCGCCGATAGCCTGCAGTTGCGCGAGGAATGGCTCCGGGATCAGGCCGCTGGGCAGAATCGGCACGTCCCAGCTTACCACCCCGCCCATGTCCATAGCCTGGCGCGTGTAGCTGATAGCGAAATCGTCCGGGAAGCGAGGACCCTCGCCAGCGCACCAGAACTCGCCCAGATAGCTGAGTACATGCCACTGCACGCCGTGGATCCAGCGGTTCGCACACGGCGGGAACTGCTCGCTGATCTCCCCGGCCGTATAGTCCTGCTGCTCAGTACAAATGGGCATATCGAGGTGCACACCGGGATTAAAGGCGACGATGGCCTCGGGATTGCCGGCGCGGGCGGCTGCGCTGAAACTGCTCCAGTTGGGCGGGAAGGGGTACTCGTACATCTCCGGATAGTAGCAGCCGTCAAACCACCACCCGCGCACCTTATCACCCCAGCGCTGCGACCAGTCGGTGATGATTGCTTCCCACTTGACCTGGCAGTTGACGACGCGCGGGTTGATTGAGCCCCACGGGCGGCCTTCCTCATCAGCACCGCTGGGCGGCCGCTTCCGCCACGGGTGCAGCCCGTCTGCCCAGTGCGCCGCGTACTCACCCCATTCAAAGGCCTCGACAGCTCGCGCGTCTTTGGGCGCTGGATGTGCCGGCAAATAGACGAGCAGATGGATGCCCCGAGGGGCCAGCTCCTCATAGATGTCAGCGACCAAGTCCCGTCGCGAGCAGTGGCTCTCCTGATGGCCGACGATTTCGTCGTACGTCGGGTTGGGTCCGAGGTAGAAGCCGGAGAGCTGGCCGAGGGTAATGAAGTAGTATCCGGCGCCGACGGCTTCGAGTTGATCCGCCAGGCCTTTCACATCGAAGGCACCAACCACATCGTTCCACTCCTGCTGCGTGCATGGGTCCTTGCCGGTCGCAATTTCAGACAGGTAGTGGGTAAGTACGCCCCACCCCGCTTGGCTGAGGAAGTCAGTATGCGACGGGTCCTTAGGCATGAACAATACCCCTCTCATGGCTGCGTAAGCTCTGAGATTCCTGACACTGCGCAAACTGCGGAGTAGCCTTCTGCGAAAGGGGCGCAGGCACCTGCGCTTATGGCCAGGCAACATGGCGTGCAAGAGGAGTTGGGCGGATCCGCATGGAAGAAGGTGCACGTCTTTGCGTAGAGCGCGGCATAAGGGAGAAACACGTGAGCGTTGACGGCAGAGAGATTGCGCTGGGGACGTTGCACCGCCAGGACGTGCCGTATCCGTGCATAAATTATGGCTGGATGACGAATACCGCGTATATGAGCTATGTTGTGGGGCGGGATTACTGGTCAGACCGGGAGGGGGTATTCGCGGAGTGGGTGCGGCGCTGCGGAATCAACCTGGTGCCGCAGTGGTATCTGCCAAGCGAGGAGCAGCGGCGGCTGGAGCAGTTGGAGATAATGCACGATGTCAATGAGCACGAGCAAGCCGGCTTCCATACGCCGGAGGATGTCGTGCGCGTCATCGAGCAGCTTCCGGATGACGAGAGTGTCGAGCGGGATTTCGATATCGAGGCTGCAGCCGAGCGGTACGCTTCGGATATCAAGTCGCACATGGAGCTTCTGGGGCCTGATTGCCTGGTGATTTCTTACTTCGGCCAGGCCGACTTCATGGGCGGCTACACGCGCTGGGGATACGAGAACTACCTCGTCGCCGCGGCCCTGTACCCCGATGCCATGCGCCGCTATTACCACCATTCGGCCCTGCACGGGCGCTTGCAGAATCAGGCCATCGCGCTGGCGTGCGAGAAGTACGGCATCGCGCCATTCGCATATACCGGCCAGGACATCTGCACAGCCAAAGGGCCGATAATGTCGCCGCAGATGCTGCGAGAGCTGTACTTCCCGGAACTGAAATGGTGCCTGGAGCCGCTTGTTGAGGGCGGCGTCGGGGTAATCTGGCACTGCGATGGCGACATCCGCCCGATTGTGGACGACATCATGGCCCTGGGAGTCATCGGCCTGCAGGGATTTGAGGAGGAGCACGGGCCGCGCTGGGAGGATATGGTGCGGCTTCGGGACAATAGGGGAGAGCCCATTACGGTGTGGGGCTGCGTGTCGGTGGTGAGCACCTTGCCTCACGGAAGCGCCGCGGAGGTGCGGGCGGCTGTCGAGCGGTCGTTCCAGGTGGCCGGCGCGGGCCGGGGGCATGTGCTGTCATCTACCAGTAGCATCATGCCGGAGGTCCCGTTTGAGAATATTGATGCGCTTTTCGACCATGGCAGAAGCTTCGGCACTGAGTTTCTCGGCGGATAGCAGCGCGTGACGCTCAGCTTGCAAATGTCATATCCCATTGGTACACTAGAGCCATGACACTCGGGACTCGGATAGCCAGCGGCAGAAACGAGGCGGGGCTGACGCAACAGCAGCTTGCTGATGCCGTCGGCCGCAGCGTACACGCGGTCAGAAAGTGGGAGCGGGACGAGAACAAGCCGTCTGTCGAACTGCTGGAGAAGATCGCGGAGATCACAGGCGCTCCTCTGGCCTTCCTGATCGGACATGGGGACGAGGAGGAACTGAGCGAGGTGGAAAAGACGCGGGCGGCACTGGCGAGGCTGCAGCGCCGTATCGAAGGCCTGGGGGAAGCTGGTGGCCTGGCAGCCCCCGGCCATCCCGGAGTTAGTGCTCTGGCCGACAGCGAGCTCTTCCGCCGCGAGTACCAGGTCACCGATGAGGAGTTGCACATGCTGCGCAACTGCGTCATTACGCGGCCCGATGGGACCTGCGTTTCGATTGACACCATCCACGGAGCCGTAGCGCTGCTGGAAGCGATTCGTCGCCTGGATAAAGAGCGACCCTGAGGCATTGCGGGCGCATGCCATGCGCCCCTACAACGGCAATTTGCTTCCTACTAGTAGGACAGGCGAGACGCCTGTCCTACCGACGGCTGCGCCCCCTGATAGCCCTATATGATGTGCTCCAGTAGCCGTTCGTTGGCACGCCTCACGATGCTGCTCACAAGTCCGCTCGGAATCATCGCGCCGGCAAGTTCAGGAAACTCCTCCCGTACAGTAGCCATCACTGCCCGGTGGTGACTGTTCGCCACATATTCTGCGAGTGCTTTCTCCAGATGTCTCTTGTCAATCCAATTTACAAATGCGTGTTTGATTTTGCTGAAGATACTCATTGTCTGCCTCCCTAAGGCAAAGAAAAAGCGCGCCCGGCCGCCGACAGGCGGCTCAAGCGCGCATAGTCAATGTATTGGCGCACCGTGTGCGCCCGATGTGCGCTATTGCCGGCGGCGCAGGTAGATGATGCCGGTGGCGGCGAGGTCGTCGGCGATTACCTCGCAGCCGAGGGCCTCGGCCAGCGGGCGCAGGTCACAGCGCGTTACGCCCTGCTCGAGAGCCGGCCGGCAGTTGATGGAATGACTGCCGGGCAGGAGCACGATCTCCAACTCCTGGTCGGTGTGCTGTGCCGGCGCGGACCCGTTCATACGGGTGGCAAGCTGCGAGCGGGCCCATTGCCTTGAAATACGGTTGCCCGGACAGCTCTTATGGGCCACATCGCGATGCAAGAACAACTGCTGCGGTGGCAGATTGTACAGCTTGTGCACCGCCGCCAGCACCCACAGGGCGGTGTCCAGCGCCGGTGGGATCGGATCGATCGGCTGTACGTCAAAATCGCCGATAGTCTCGATGGCGAAGGCGTGGCGGTTAAAGAACTGCCGGTCGGGGTAGGCCAGTTCTTTGACGTCATCGGGCACCTGGTTCCACGTCTTGGCAACGTAGGCGTGGGCGTAATTGCTGTATGACAGCGGCCGGGCGTTGTGGGGGCGGCGTAGGCGTTGGCGCCGATGTCGCGCCACCCGCGAGAATGGACGTGGTAGCTACGGATATTCTCTATGGTCGTGATGCCTCGGTAATCTTGGGCGCGCGGGCGGTAGGTATGGTGCAGCATTGTTGCCTTGATGGAGCGCGCGGGCCTCTGCCGGGGGAGGTAGTTTTCGACGAAATCCGACAGGCTGTAGGCCTTAATTTTGATCATATCCATTCCTCCAAACCGTGGGCGCACACCGTGCGCCCCCACAACGTCATTCACAGGAGAGTCGGGCTGGAAGCCCGACCTACGCGGGAAATACGCAGGAAATACGC
>JALGTY010000594.1 GCA_029821145.1 Candidatus Zipacnadia bacterium | reverse complement strand
CTCCCGCAGGGAGAGGGGACAACGGCAACGGCGAGTCGGGCAGCCCTTCGGCAGGCTCAGGGCCTCTGGGATGCCCGACCTACGCGACTATGTTAGTGAAGCCCGAGCCACGCGACAGAGCAAGGAGTGCTCGAGCGTAGCTACCTATTGACATACACAGTCCGAAAGGCACCCGACACCGTGCGGCGCTGCTTCAGTCTCGATGTGAGTCAAGGACACGGGCGGGGTTCTGTACGGTGAGCTGCTTCCATAACTCCTCGCCGCCTATCTTGAGAACCGTCTTGCGCGCCGGTGAGAGCACGGGTTTGCGTCTCGTGCTGTTGTGGCCGTCGGAGGCGATGACGTCAACCAGACCCCGGCGCAGCCACCTTGCACACGCGTTGCGTGCCCGTCGGCCCTGGCGTCCGATGAGACTGGCGACGTTTAGCTGCACCCAATAGCCGCGGTCGTGTAGCCTGGGCAGCAGATCGGGATCGGCAAGGCATGCCGCGCTTCTTTCGGGATGGGCCAGCAGTATCTTGTAGCCGGCAACCTCGAGTTGAAAAAGCTGCTGCTCGACGGGACCCAGCGCGCCGAAGAAGGGCAGCTCAATCAGCAGGAAGCGGCCATTTTCGCCCAGCGGGGCAATCTGGCCGGTATCAGCCAGGTGCTTCATGTCGGCAGTTGGCGCCAGTTCCGATCCGGCCAACAACTCCAACTCAATGCCATCGTCTTGCAAGCGCTGGCGCAGCCAGGTTGTTGCCTGCAGAATGACCTCTGACGGCGGGTTCCAACTCGATGTGCCGACATGCGGAGTAGCGACGATGGTGCCGATGCCGTCGGCGACTGCGATGCGCGCCATGGCTACCGATCCCTCGATATCATCCGGTCCGTCGTCCAGGCCGGACAAGATGTGGGATATCATCCGGTCCGTCGTCCAGGCCGGACAAGATGTGGCAGTGCAGGTCAATCACTGTATGCCTCCGGGCCTGATTATACCACGGGCGAGCAAAGCGGCCAATTGTGGGGCTGAATTCTCAGAAACGGCGCGAGGCGGGTGCGAGTTTGAATTATCGGCACGTTCCGTCCGCGCACTTCGCGCGGACGCGACAGGCAAGGATGCCTGTCGTCCACGAAGGCGGTGTTGTAGGGGCGTGATTTATCACGGCCTGCACACTCCTACTAATTGGGCGCAATGAATTGCGCCCCTACGCAGGGGGATGGCGGTGTTTCTGCTCCCAGCACCAGCTAATTCGCCCTACCGACAATTCCTACGCGCACCCGCGTCAGGGCGCCAAGGGCGCCAGATTGACTTGCCAGTAGGTAGTTGATATACTCAAATGGCCGCGGGCCAGGCGGCGTATGGCCCCTGGCGTGTAGGTCGGGCTTCCCGCAGGTCCTGAGCAACGTCGCCGGGCAGCCCGGCACCGTTAGTTATACTCGATCATATTTGGAAGACGGCGATGATGAAATCTGCTGATAAAACAGAGATCAAACTGCGGGTTAGCAGGCAGGGGCTGCGGCGGAGATGGCTGGTATGGGGACTGCTGCCGCTGGTGGTGTGCCTGGCACTGACTCTGGCTGTTGATGCGGTCGAGGCGGCGGATTTTTCGATAAAGCCACAGCAGTTGGAATCGAATTTTCAGGCGATCTTTGCTATCAGCGCGATGCTTTTCTTGATAGCGTTCACGATTGACGGGCACTGGACAAACCAGCAGCGACTGGCGCGGCGGATAGTGAGGCTGATCGAGCGTGATGGGCGGCGGGTGAAGGCCGATACGCTGGCCGATTACGCGCCCGTGGTGTTCAACAGCGTTGCCGGTTCCAGCCGGGCGCTGACCGTGGTGGGTGTGGCGATCGCCTTCAGCGCCGTGGTAGCCGCAGGGATGGGGCTGGGGATCTACTATGCTCTGTTGATGCTGGCCCTGGCTGCCGAGTATCAGCTTTTTGTGCTTTCCCGCCACCCTTACTACATGGAGATCATGGAGGGCGCCTCGGCAGGCCGCCTGGTGCTGGAAGCGGATGAGAACGAGAAAAAGGGTTCGTGAGGCCAAGACCGGGCATAAGCTGCGGTCTGTTTATTGGATGGCCTGCGTCTGGCGGCAGGCCGTTGTTGGTCCTGGTCGGTAACATGCAGGAGTATCTGCGGCTGGAGAGTGTTGGCTATCAAGTACCAAAGACCACCTGGAACAAGTGATGTCACACCCGATGAGGCCGGCCAGTGGCACGAGATCGAGGCCACGTTCGTGGAGCTGTGTCGCCGACACTGCTTCAGTGAGGTGCGTACACCGATCTTTGAGGATACCGAGCTGTTTATCAGGTCTGTGGGGTCGGGCACGGATATTGTCTCGAAGGAGATGTACACTTTCGCGGACCGTGGCGGTCGCAGCCTGACGTTGCGGGCCGAAGGTACCGCGCCGGCGGTGCGAGCCTATCTGGAAAACCACCTGATGCAGCAGGACCCGGAACGCGTGGTGAAGCTGTACTACATCGCCCCAATCTTCCGCTACGACCGGCCGCAAGCCGGCAGATACCGCCAGCATACGCAATTCGGCCTGGAAGCCGTCGGGTCGGCCAGCCCGGCCGTGGATGTCGAGATCATCCAGACGAGCACCGAGTT
>JALGTY010000148.1 GCA_029821145.1 Candidatus Zipacnadia bacterium | reverse complement strand
ATGGGCAGCAGAGGTGCATGAGGCATTCGGGGAGCGACTGGGCGTTAATACTTAGTTGCCCAAGCCAGCGCCACATTGTCTGCGCGTTTTAGCTGCCGTCAGCGGGGGACACTCAGTTGTGCCACGGCGTTGGTGTGGACTTCGTAAACATTGCCGTTGCGCTGGCAAACTGACACGCAAGATGGGACGACCAACTCGTCCCCCACGCCGTAATCGTAGATCGTGAAATGTGCGCCGGTGCCAAAGGCGGCTTCCAACTCCGCCGCGCTCTGCGCTTCTCCAGGCACAAGCTGGATATTATTACCCCCGTCATGCACTCGGGTCACGCGATAGTGAGCTGAGCCATCATCATTCACGATGTGCTTGCCATAATAGTAGAGCCGGCCGGACATTGGCATGATGGCGGCGGTGCGGACAAAGCTGTCAGCGAACTCGTTGGCGACGCCTTCGCCAATGGCGGCGTTGATGTTGAAGGTCAGGCGCATACGGCCGTCGCCTGCCGGCTCCGCTTGTTCGATACGGTAGCGGCACTGGTGGTCATCATCACCGATGTGGGCGTAGTGGCCGACCAGTGCAGAGGCTTCCTCCAGCGCGGGCACGACGATTACCTGATTTGCGTCATAGTCCACCTCGACGATCTGTGCGCGCTGTTCGGCGGCCGGCAACGTAACCCGCAGCTGGCCGAACTCAAAGCTGGCGGCGCCCGCCAGGAACAAGCTTTCGACCTGCCCGCCCCGCACTGTGGCCACGGCGCAGCGGCCGACCAGCGACGGCCCGCCGGTGACATCTACGCGGCCATCCACTTCACCCGTGTACAGCACATAGTGCTCAGCATCGCCGCTAGTTATGCGCAGGGCGACTGGATCGAAATCGGCCCCCGTATCCGTAGTGGGTAGAGCTTCGATACTGTCTATGAGCGATGCTTGCGCATAGGGCTCAAGCACGCTCACATACTGGGTGGTATGCGGCGCTTCCCCGACGCTTTTGCTAAGCAGGAAATCAAGCTCGTAGGGGTGGCCCCCAGAGGGTGAGTGGCCCTTCGCCATAATCAACTCGGCGTTAGCGGGCTGCAGCATGGTCAGACGCATGTGCACGTCGGGGTTATCGGCCACCTCCCAATCGGCGGCGTGTACGTCGGGGTCCTCGGCCAGCTCCGAATCGGCGGAGAACTGACCGGAGGGCGTGCCACGGCGCACATCATGTAAGAAGGCCCAGGCGCTCTTCGCCGCATCCTTGACTTTCTCGCGCTCAGCGTAGGCCACGTCAGGACCAGCCAAGGTGCCCTGCTGCTGCTGCACCGTCAGACGCACATGCACACTGGGGTCTTCGCCCAGCTCCCAATCGGCGGAGAACTGACCGGAGGGCGTACCACGGCGCACATCATGTAAGAAGGCCCAGGCGCTCTTCGCCGCATCTTTGACTTTCTCGCGCTCAGCGTAGGCCACGTCAGGACCAGCCAAGGTGCCCTGCTGCTGCACCTCCCAGTCTTCGATACCCGTGGTCTGGACGCCGCCCTCGAAGCCATGGAAGGCATAGTAATGCTCGCTGCCCATGCGGATGCGCCAGATATCCACGAGACAGGAGGCGCTTTCGTTAAGGTCAAGCATGACCACGGCCCGGCGGTAGGTCTCATCAGGGTGGAGCGCATATAACCCGTCGTCGTCGTCAGCACAGCTCCAGGCCCGTCCCCAGGCATCGCAGAGCGCCGCGGTGTGACCGGTGCTAAACTGGGCGATTTCGCCCTTCAGCGTGTCCACGTGGGATGGGCCGGAGACCCCAACCTTCCAGTGAGTTGCCCAGTTCTTCTCCCAGTTATTGGCGAAGTGCCACGAGCGCGGGTAGCCAAGCTGGTTGACCAAAATGCGATTCATGGCATAGACGGCCACATCAAACAACTGGTCATGAGCATGGCCGCGTGGTTGGCCGTACAAAAGAGATATGTCGCGCTGCTGCGGGGTGTTCTCCGCACGGCGGACGAGAGCAAGCCCGTAGCCGTCCTGCAGCGACGAGCCTCGGACGATGTCGGTGCCCTGTTCAGCGATGATCGTTTTGATCTCTTCATGCGGCGGTGGCATATAGAGTGGCGGGGTGGGTATCCTGCCATCGGGGCCGTGAAGGACCTTGGCGTAGCGGGCGGTCTTGTATCTGCGGAACATATCCAGGTACAGTTCGCGGCGGCGGTTGTTGGTCAGATTGCGGCCCAGTTTCCACCAGTAGGGGCTGGCTCCCGTGTCGCCAATCCACGGGTAGGTGGACTCCATCATGACAACGTCCACCGAGAAGTCAAGTATCTGCTTGAATTTGGACGTGGCGAAGATATCAGGGTATCTATCTTCTGGATAAAGCTCAGGATGCAGCCGCCGCAATGGCTCCATGTGCTCGATCGAACCAATCATATCGACGACATGTATGGTGTTGTAGAGGGAGGTGCCCTCGTACGGCGCACCATCCTTGAAGAAGTAGTTGACAGGGTGATGCGCCATCTGGCCCGGTCCGTAGTAAACCCAATCAACCAGATCGCGGCTGCGCTCGTAGCCTAACACGGCTGCGACCGTCATCATCGCCCGCTGGTGCATGCCGTCGTTGCCGAGGATGGATTCGTCAATGAGGCCCTGCGCCGCAACACGCAAGTACCACTTTTCGAAGAAAGCGCGTAAGTCGTCAATTGACTTGATCTCCGGCTCCAGCTTGCTGCAGAATGCGACCAACTCATCGTCTCCCTCCAGGCCCGGGAAGATAGAGTCGTAGGCTTCAGCCAGCGTGCCCACCCGCTCATTAGTCCAGATCTGGTCGGTGATCATGCCGGTGCGCTGAAGGTCCTTCTCGGTCGGGTGCATGACGCGGTGCCCGCCTGCGAGATTGTTGCGGTCATCCAAGTGCACCGAAAGATGCTTGTATTCCTGCGCTGCGCGGAACAATATCACCGCAGACTTGTGAGCATAGCGCTGGTTGCCAGTGTAGAGATAAGCCGCTGCCAACTGGCTGGCGGCCGGGACCGCGTAGTCCAGGTAAACAAAGTGCGCGTACTCGCCGAGAAAGCAATACTTGGTCCCGTCAGGCGCAGTCCAGCCGTGGCCGTCGTCAGGATACTCGCCGCTGGTCAGATCACCGCTGGCAAAATCATTTGACGGGTACATCTCGCCGCCCACCGGACAGATCATCTTATACGGATGATTCTTCGGATCCATCCGCCAGGGATGGAAACTGTCATGCTTCTTGATCTCCGTACCGTGGACCGGGCAGCCCTTCATCTGGTTCACGTAGCAGGCGCGGGGAACCTTGTCCGTGGGCGGCACGAGCGAGGCCAGGTGTTCGTCGCTCTCATTGACCCAGCGGTCGCCTCCGCCCACCGCGGCTCGAACAGCGCCTGCAGCCCAGTCGAACTGCTCGACATTCTTCCTTACCTGAGCCAACTGCTCGTCAGTGAGCAGATACCGCCCGGTCTTGCGCTCCGAAAGCTCCTCACCTAGCGGCCAACAGCGCGGCGGATCGGCAAGCTCTTCTGCCATTATCATATCATCAACCCTCCGGCACCGAAACTAAGCACAATGGTCAGCGCAAAGATGACGGGTCTAATGTTTCTCATTCCCAAAACTACCTTGCTCTAGAGTCTGAGGCGACCCACGAGCCTGCCGTGGCTACCATTCTATTCTGCGGCTGCGGGGCAACATTGTAGGCACTTCTCAACGATGATGTCAACCATATTGGGATAGTGGCAGGCGACGGTCTGCACCTTTGCGCCTGCTCACGGGCACCGCTATTTCCGCCGCACGCGCACGTAGTCAATGCTCACCCAGGTGTCGAACGAGGAAAAGCCCACATGCACCGGCGCGGCGGAGGTAGCTTGAATCAGCGCCGAGCTGGTCCGGGCTTCCCCGACCAGCCGCCCATCAATGAACAGCCGGTTCATCTCGCCATCAACTTCCACCTTCCAGTCGTGCCAGGCTGCGTCGCAAGCGTGGTTGGCACCGATGTCGAACGGCAGGCTGAAAAGCCCCTTGGAGAACTCCTGATAGTACGTGTGTTCGTCGTCGAGGAGCCAGAAGCGGGCAAGAGAACCCTCATCTGCATACCGCATGACCACTGATACGCGGTGCATGGGGCCGGCGTAACACTGGATGCGGGCTTCCAGGACGTAACTGTCTTGCACGCCAGGCACTTTCGCCACCAGCGGACGCCGGTCGCTGCCGTTATCGGCAATCTTCAGGGTCCCGCTCTCAACCATGCCATAGGACGACTCTTTCCACTTTGCAAGTGGCGGGTTGTTCAGACGGTCGGCCAGCTCGGCAAAGGTACCGTCGAATGTGGCGATTCCGAGCGGGGTTTGTGCTCCCTGGTACATGAGGAATACTCTGCCTTCTGCTTCACACAACGTCGCATCTGTCAGATGTCCGTAATATCCGGCGGTGGTGCCGCCTTCGTCTTCGGGGACGCCGCGCTCCCACGGCTGTGTGTAGTTGATCTGCGGGTCGTTATAGACGGTCTGCCAGTGGATCATGTCATCACTCCACCGGCAGCGGATGCGTAGTGAGTCCAGGGCTTCGCAGTGCCAGGTGTAGTACCGGTCGCCGATTTTGACGAGTTCCGGGTCGCCGCCATATATGTCGGGGATGACGGGATTGCCTTCGTATTTCGTCCACGTTAGCCCGTCCTGCGAGTGTGCATAGCCGAAGCATCCACCGATGGCCGCATCCGGCCCGGTGTAGAGCATCTGCCAGGTGCCGTCCTCATCCACAACTACCGCCATGTTGGATAGGCCGCCGTTTTCCCAGTACTGGTCGGCGGTCATGATGAGGCGCTCGTCACCCCAGGTGATGCCATCCTGCGACTCCCATCGCCGCATCGTCGCCGGCCCATTGTCGTCCGCTTGCTCGTGCTGGACACCGAAGGCGTAATAGATGCCGTCATGCTTCATGACCGAAGGCCGATGGACGTCCCCGTTCTTCATGGTCAGGACCGGATTGTCCGGATGCTTGGTCCAGGTGAAGCCGTCCTCAGATGTTGCATAGCCCAGCGCCGTCCCATGAGCTTCGGGAGACATCTGCGAAAACCACACCTTGAACACGCCGTCCTCATACAGCATATTCGGCTCGCAGATGTAGTCGCTTTCCGCCCAGAGCTGGTCGCGCACCAGAACAGGATTCCCCGGGTACTTCGTCCAGATGCCGTCACTGAAGTCGTCCATCAGCGCGAAGTCAACCTTGCTCTTCATCGCGTAGTCCCCTTAGCTCCATTCCCACTCTCTCTCGTCCTGGCTTGTGCTCATGACTGTCGCATCCGATAAGTTCTTCGCAGGGCGGTTGTTTTCCTTGATATGGCGACTCGGAGGCCCCGTAGTGACAAGGGATTCGCGACCAAGCAGGGAACTGAGTGGTAGATCGGAGGGAAGACCGATGGCAATGGTGCATGTGCTGATTTCAGTTCACACGGAAGACTGTATCAACCCGGAGACCGACGAGGTGCCGCTGCGTCTGGCCGAGATCTGCAACCGGCACGGCTGCCAGGCCGTTTTCAAGGTCACGACCGAGAAGGCCACAAGTCTGCAGCGGCACGGGCGCGAAGATGTGATCGAGGCGCTAAAGACCCAGGACCTCGGCTTCCACATGACCAACCACAGCTACCCGCCGACGGTGCCTGTCTATACCCAGAAGATGAGCTGGGACGAGGGAGTGCGCGCATTCGAGCGTGCCGAGCGGGTCGGCTACGAAGAGTGGCGCGATGTCTTCGGGCGCGATGCTGCGACATATTGCCACGGGACAGCGACGCCCTTTGCGCTTCCCATATTGCGCAAGTGGGGGATCCCCACCTATGCATGG
This sequence comes from Candidatus Zipacnadia bacterium, assembly GCA_029821145.1. Taxonomy (GTDB): domain Bacteria; phylum Armatimonadota; class Zipacnadia; order Zipacnadales; family UBA11051; genus UBA11051. The sequence continues at coordinate 2,145 of JALGTY010000148.1, read as the reverse complement.
TCGTGTTACCCAACCATAGAGGGCCTGCCGATGCACTACATGGGGCTGCTGGTACTGCCTGCTGTGCAACCCAACGGCTTCCACCTGGGTTTCCGGCTTGGTGAGAAAGGGATGGGCGAGCAGTTCATAGGCGAATTCGACGCCATCGCCGGTCGTCTGCACGCGGAGGGTGGCGGGATGTTGCACATCTCGTCGCATGAGTGCGAGTGGGTAGCACGCGAATTCTGGGACGCACAGTTCCGACAGGGCAAGCTCGTGCTGCCGCAAGATTTCCGCAGAGCCCCCATCAAGAGCGCAGCAGAAATCGAAGGCGGCTACGCGGATTTCGAGGAGCTACTGAGCCATGTGTGCCAGTGCCAGGAAACGCAGGTTATCACCTCAGGCGAGTTCCACGAGCTGTACAAGGATCGGCTGGCGGGCGAGGAGCTCTCGATTGAGGAGCTCCTTGGGCTTGCCGAAGCTGCTGCCGAGGAGATTACCTTTCATCCCATGCGCGGGCAGTATGCCTCGGCGGCTGAAATATTCGGCGCGATGGTAGCTGCCTTTAGCTACTACTTCGGCCAAGGGGTCTTGCCGCAGAAGGTCAAGCTCCAATACTATGGCGGCCCGCCACGTCACACCGAAACACTAAACCAAACGGACGCGATGAGTGCGGACGTTTTCCGACACGTGCTGGCCGATGTTGCTGACTACTTGCAGTTCGAACGGCGCGTGCCGGCGGAAGTCTGGCTCGGCAACTACCCGATATCGCCCGGAGACTTCCTTGCGACGATGTGCAAGGCGTTTATCGCGCTTTGCAGCGGCGACGAATTGCCGGACATGATTCAACTGGCAAGAGGGAACGTGACCTGCACCAAATACGCCCCGGAACAAGCGCAGGTGAGCACATGGCCGGCATTTCCGCCGGGCTTCGCCGACCATAACGGAGTGGCGATGGCGCGCCTGCAGTGCTGGACGATCAAGCCGGCCGTGCGCGCATAGCCGCACAGCTAGCGCCAATAAAGCGGAGCAGCCGCTATGAGATTGCGGATATTTTCCACTGTGCTACTGCTACTGCCGCTCGCCGTGCCACTGTGTGCGCAGCGGCAACTGCCGGCATGGGATGAATTGCCGAAGGCCGCACAATGGGAGCTGCGGATGCTGGGTGTCACCGGGCCGGAGCGTCTGGCAGAGCTGCGCGAGGCGGCTACAAAGCGCGTGGTTACGATTGCCATCGTCGGCCAGGGCGGCATGAGTAGGACTAAGATCAGGCCACATCTGCCTCCCGGCAGCAGCTTCGTGTACCGTTCCTGCCCGGACTATCCCAATTGTGAGCCAGAGAAGCCCACCCACGATAGCGGGCAGGCGCTGGTGATACTCGACTTGACCGCCGCGCTGGGGATGCGGGTGCGCTTAGCCTCCTATCGGCCGGAGGTGTCGTGGCAATCAGTGGCAGAGGATATGGCCGACGCCGGCAAGCGCTGCGACATCGTGGTCTGCTTCCACTCATTCTGGGGCCAGAATGTGACCATGATCACCAACGCCATCGCAGCAAGCCCCAACGCGCTGTTTGTGGTACCGTATGCGGAGTACGAAAAGCGCCCCACAGGCACCTCCGTGCAAGCGGCCTCAACCAAGCCGGGGGGCGGCGGCCTGCCCAATTTCATCACCTGCGCGCCACTGGCCAGGAAGTCCGATGGCAGTATTCTGCAGCCAGCCAACCGCGACGCCAATGACACTGAGATTATCAACTTCATCGCGCCATCGCACCACGCCAGCGGCCCGGGCGGCACCTGCCCGGCAGCAGCGACCACTGCAGCGGCAGCAGCGTTGGCGGCACCTGCCCGGCAGCAGCGACCACTGCAGCGGCAGCAGCGTTCCTGTACGCAGCCGCGCCGCGCCGACCAAGCCCGACGGAGGTCATTGATCTGCTGCGGCAAGGGGCTGGTGTTGATGCCGGAGCACTAACATCAGCCCCGCCGTTCACAAGTGAGCATATCGAAAAGCTCGAAGCGTCCATTGCGCAGTTGATGCACTCCGATCCCCAGAGCGCGGCGAAGCTGGATGCGGAGGGCGTCATCTCTCTCTACGCCTCCTGGCAGATGCTTGACGATTAGATGGCAGTGCGTATGGGCGTTTTTCGCAGAATCGCCCTCTGTATCCAGC
>JALGTY010000147.1 GCA_029821145.1 Candidatus Zipacnadia bacterium | reverse complement strand
TACGCCGCCGGGCGTCTGGCGACATATCAGTTCGCTTTCCTGTACCTGGCGATGATCACGATCCTGTCGCTGCAGCTCTTCCTCACGGGCACGGGCCGTGATGAGGAGGTGGCCACTACCAGACTGGGGAAGCCCACTGGCGCACTGCAATATGCCTACCTGCTGTTTCTTGCGGCGCTGGAAGTGCTGCCCGCGAACGACATCATCGCCACGGTGCATGCGGTGTACTTCGTGGTGCTCGCGGTCGCCATCGTGGCCAACAGTGTTGAGTGCATCATAACGATGCGCAACATCGCACGCACGATGGAGAACGGTTGACGGTGCGCCGCCAACGGCGGACCGCACGCAACGCAGCGGGAGCTCCGCTGCGTGATCTGCACCATTTCCGTGCGTAGGAAGGAGCACTTATGATTGCCGAGAGAGTAGTCCTGGTGACGGGGGCCTCATCGGGCATCGGCCTGGAGACGGCCCGTCTGCTTACCCAGGAAGGTCTTCGCGTGTTCGGCACCAGTCTGCCACACGAGGAGCCTGGCGAGTTGGGCTTCGAGATACTGAAACTTGACGTCAACTCCGACGAGTCGGTCTCTGCATGTCTGGAAGGGCTGTTGGACCAGGCAGGAAGATTAGATGTGCTCGTCAACAACGCCGGTATCGGACTGGTTGGCATGGTTGAAGAAACGTCGCTGGCGGAGTGCAAAGCGGTATTCGAGACCAACTACTTCGGGGTCGTGCGGATGATCCGGGCGGTGCTGCCGGTCATGCGCGAGCAGGGCAGCGGTCTGATTATCAACACGAGCTCGGTAGCCGGCAACATCGGCGTGCCCTATGAAGCACACTACTGCGCCACCAAGGTTGCCATCGAGGGTTTGACGCGAGCCCTGCGCTGCGAGGTGGCCAGTTTCGGGATCAAGGTCGTCGTGGTCGCTCCGGGCTATGTCCGGACCAACTTCTACAACGTGTTGCGCCAGGCCACCGAGCAGTTAGAGGCTTATGACGAGGTACGGGAGCGGGCCCTCGAATCTTTCAATGAATCCGCCCGGGCCGGCAGCGACGCGCCCACGATTGCCCGTGTAGTGGTCAATATCGTCAGGAGCAAATCGCCGCGCCTGCGCTACTGGGCCGGTTCTGACGCCCGACTGTATGGGTGGGTCGAGAAGTTGGCGCCGGCGTTCCTGACAGACCGGATCATGCGCAAGAAATTCGTGCCTGACCAATAACCGCTTTGCGTGTAAGTAGGTATGTGAGGAATCGCGCTTAGTGGGAGGCCGAGCAGCTCATGGCAGAAAAGACAGTGGCCGCAGCGGTTCTGGCAGGCGGTCGCGGGTCTGACCCGGTGGCCCGGGCGGCTGGCGTAGCCCACAAAGCGCTGGCGCAGGTGGGTGGCCAGCCGGTGGTAACTCGCGTGGTGGCCGCGCTACGCCAGGCGCGGCTGGTGGACGACCTGGTGGTAGTGACCGCTCATGGGTCGCCGGTAGGTGAGGTGCTGCCCCCGGGAACGCCTTCCGGGGTGGCCGAGGGCAACACTCTATTGGATAGCACAGAGGCCGGATTTGCCTATCACGGCGCCCGGGACCAGCTTCTGGTGGTCACGTGCGATTTGCCCCTGCTGACTGGAGAAGCCGTGGACCATTTTGTCGCCGCAGCTCTCAACACTGGCGCAGAATTGTGTTACAGTATGGTGGAGGCCAAGGAACTGGCCAATATTCATCCTGGTGTAGGCCGACTCGTAGTTCACCTTAAAGACGGCGATTACTGCGGCGGTAATGCAGTCCTGATTGGTCGCGGTTTTTTTGAGCGCGAGGGCGCGCGGATCAACCGGGCCTTTGCGGGCCGCAAAAGTGGCGTACAATTGGCGGCCATGCTCGGGGTAGGCTTTATAGTGCGGTTCCTGCGGCGGCGCTTGACAGTAGATGACATTGTCCAGCGGGGGCGCGAATTGTTACACTGCGAAGTGGCCGCGATTTGCTCGCCTTATCCTGAAGTGGCCTTCGATCTGGATAGGCCCGAGCATATAGCTGCGGCCGAAGCACTGATGGGTCGCTGAAACTGCTGACGCGTAGCCAAGCCGTAAGACCCGGGGCTGGCATGCCGAGGGGCCGTGCGTCTCTTCAGGTCACTGGTCGCGGACATCGTACTCAGGAATGTGGAGTGGATCTCAATCATGCGGAATATCACGCGCACGGTGGGGAACGATTGACAGTGGACCGTGAACGGCGGACTACTCGAACCATGGTGGAACAGGTGACCATTGCCCTCCCTCGTTTGCCGGCGGGCTTTGACGGCACAACCGTGGCGGTGATATCCGACCTGCACGCCGGCATAAGGCGCGGAGGCGCATTTGGGGTGAAGAGGGTCGTTGACGAGGCCAACGCTCTCCAGCCTGACATCGTCGTCCTGCTGGGCGACATGGTTCATAAAGGCCGTCACGCGAGCAGATACCTGCCCCTGCTTGCCGAACTTGAGGCCAGAGACGGCATCTGGGCCACGTTGGGCAATCACGAGCATGCCTTCGTCTGGCATTCCAGGTACCTGCGGCCCTCGCACGGGCCTTCGGTTGAGCAATGGCGCCGGATGTACGCCGAAGCCGGGATAGAGCTTCTGGTCAACGAGGCTATACCTCTGGAGAAAGGCGGCTCGGGCATTTGGCTGGTCGGGGTTGACGATGCCTACAGCGGGTGCGACGATCTGCCGACTGCACTGGATAGCGTCCAGAAGAATGATTTCTGCCTGGCGATTACGCATTCTCCCGACCTTATAGACGATCCGCACATCCCTGAAGTAGACCTGGTTCTGGCCGGTCACACCCACGGCGGTCAGGTGCTTTTCCCGCTGCTGGGGTCGCTGTTTGCGCCATGTCGCAATCCCAGGGAGCGAGCGGCCGGATTGATCCGCACACAGGACACGATGATGTATGTCACCCGCGGTGTAGGTGAGGGCATGCCGATCCGCTTCCGCTCCCCGCGAGAAATGCCCTTGATTACTTTGCGCAGGGAAGGGTGAATAGGGTTACGCAGTAGCAAATCTGCTCCACAACAAGATATGCCGATGTAAGGGCCCAATGAAACTTGTCAGCGAAGATGAACAACCCGCGCCGCGGCCTCGCCCGGCTGAGAATAGGATAGCCTGGCGGCATAAGCTCCTGTATGGCATGGGCTACCTCAGCGTCGCCCTGACTACGGACATGACGCTGACGTGGCTGCTGAAGCGCTATCGGCCCGATCCGACCGACATCAGGTGGCACGTGCTGGTGACGGCCGGGGCCTTCGCCGCGGCGCTGGTCGTGGGGCGCATCATGGACGCGGTCGCCGACCCCCTGGTCGGTTTCTGGAGCGATCGCGTGCAGACCCGCTGGGGCCGGCGCAAGCCGTTTATCCTCATCGGTGCTCCGCTGCTGGCGCTGATGTTCGTCCTCATCTGGACCCCGCCCACCTCTACTGTCTCCCTGATCAACGGCGTCTACCTGGCCGTCATCGCATCTGTTTTCTTCTTCTGCTTCACCGTAGTCGTCTGCCCGTACCTGGCTATGCTGCCCGAGATTACGTCCGATCCCGCCGAGCGGGTGCGGCTCACCACGTGGCAAGGCGGCTTCAACATCCTGGGGGCCGTCGGGGGCATGCTCATCGCGGGCTATCTCATTGATCACTACGGCTACCTCACGATGGCCCTGAGTTTCGCTCCCGTGGTCCTGCTGTGCTCCTGGGCGCCGCTGCTGGTCCCTACGCCGGCTGAAAGTGCAGCACCGTCAGACTTCCCACTGGCTCAGGCTCTCACCAGCACGCTGCGCAATCCCTTCTTCCTTCCTTATGTGGTGAGCCAATTGCTCTTCTGGATGGCCCTGCGTATCATCATGGGCGCGCTCCCCAAACTCGTCGAAGTCCGTGCCGAGGTCGCCGAGACTAAGCAGGGCATAGTTATGGCTGCCGGCCTGTTGGTGGCTGCTCTGGTGTTTCCGTTCATGCCGGGCCTGGCCCGCCGTGTGGGCAAGAAGCGCATTCTGATGGGCGCCATGTTGTACTTCGGTGTGGTGATGATCCCGCTCATCTTCCTGGGCAACCTCCCACTTCCCCTGTCAGCCTTTGGGCAGGCCATCCTGGTCATGGCGTTGGCCGGACCGGCTATTGCTGTGTTGTTCACGCTGCCCAACGCTATCGTCGCCGACATCGTGGACCGCGACGAAGAACAGACCGGCCAACGCCGGGAAGCCATCTACTTTGGCGTGCAGGGCCTCATTGTGAAGGCGGGGCTGGGATTAGGGATAGGCTTGGCCGCTGTGGAACTTGCCCACTTCGGGGAGACCGCCGCTCGTCAGGGCGGGTTCGTGGCTTGTCCCCTGACCGCGATGGCTTTCGCTTGGCTCGCCGCCGTGGTCTTGACCAGGCATCGCGGGGACTGAGAGCCACATTGTCCGCGCGAATGAGATTCGGACCGAGGGCTCACAGAGCATGACGTGTTACTAGGCGTGGGCAGTCGTCCATTTCATTTGCAGCCCACTTGCACGTACCCCAGTTTATTCCGTGCCGCCATTGGAAATCTAATTTAGTCTTGAGAAATGTCGCAGGCCGACAGCCAGCTTCACGGGCGGCTTTTGATTGTGGGTCGGCCGGGCGTGACGCGTAGCTTCCTAGGTGCTGTGGCTACCGAAACCGACACTTTGTCTCTCAGCATTACCTCCCGCCCGGCGCCGCATTTCAGCCGGAGCGACAGCGAGTGCCGCCCTATGCTTAAAGACTTTTTCGGGCGCAGCACAAACATGCCGCCGTGGCGGGAATAGTCGGAGTCAAGTACTTGCTTGCCCTCAAGCAGCTCTACCCAGGTGCTGTCATACTGCGTGCGTCCGGTGAGAGCAAAAGCAGCCGGAGCGCAGGTCTTTGGATAGCGCAGGTCCTTCACTGTAGGGTCAGCCAGGTGCACCTCGAAGCGCACGGTGCGCACCGCCACTACAGAGCCTTTTCTCGCGCTGGTCGAGGCCCGTGCCGGCACCCGCGCCAAGATGCGCTCTGGTCTCGCCGTTGCGCGGGCCTTTTCGCCCACAATGCGAATGGTCAGCAAATGCACGCCCTCGGACAATCCTTTCATCACCAGGCGGAAGCTGCCTTTACCGTCGGCTGTTGCCTGGGCCAGCCGTGCGCCTGCCCGGCCGAATGTCCTGCGGGTCTCGTAGGCCGCCACAACGGTGCCCGGCTGGGCGCGGCCGGTGATGGTCATTATGCCGTTTGCGCTGTAGGGCGGATAGCGAAGCTGCCCGATGGCAGCCTGGAATTGACTGGGAAGCTGCCTAATCTCGGTGCGGAGCTGTGAGGCGACGGTCTCGCCAACTCCACTCAACGCACTTGCCGGGATTCCGCCGACACGCAGCGACGGATCGCCGAAGAGACAGAACTTGTGGATATGGTGCGACTGGAAAGGGCTTCTGCTGAAGGCATGATTGGTGTGCAGGTACTGCTGGACGAAGTGGGTCACAGCATATTTCCACATGTCGCCGAGGGTGTGATGCCCGGCTTGCCATGCGCCAATGAACAGCTTAACATAAGGGTGGCTGGCATCATTGGTGCCACTGTGTGAGCCGAGGAATCCGACACCGCCATTGAGGCCGAAGACCAGCCAGCGCTCGGCCATTGATTCGAGGTCCACGATGGCAGGCTGGATGGCCATCGGCTCGGGTCGTGGGTCGTCCCAGCCGAGCTGGCCAGCCGGCGGCATGTTGCCGTCAATGTCCATATACCAGTCAAAATTCTGAATGAACTTCGCCGTGTCACAGGCGCTGGCGATAGCAATCGGCCACCGGTTCTGCTGCTGGTTGGCAAGCTGGCTGATATGACCGGAGGTAAGCACACCCATCACCCAGTTGGCACCATGGTCGAAGCAGATGACGAACCCGGCCCCGGTGTTGATGTCATTGATGATGTCCTGACACCACTGGGCCTCATAGGTCTGCCTCTGCTCCAGGGTCCACGAGTTCCAGGCGGCAGGCCGATAGTGCTTCTTGGCGGTAAAGTCGCTCAGCAGCGTGCTGGCAACATTGTTGAGCTGACCGTCGTCGTTGCGGAAGTCGGACGAGCCGTTGAACATGACCACGTTGTTGAACCACGGTCTCGGGCCGTCGAGTTCGTAAGCCACAGCCTTAGCCACATAGTTTGTTACCTCTTCTTCTGTCGAGGCCGGCACACGGCCAATGGCCACATCGGGCATCAGGTCGCAGTTATCCTTGTTGATCTGCGCGAAGTTCGCTGCCGCGCCCCCCTCAGTCGGAGGCGCCCACCAATCACCGTAGACGCCGTCACCGTTGGTATCCCAGCTATCAAAGCTCCCGTTGGCCTTGAACAGGTCGCTGTAGTAGAGATCGGAGGCGGGCCGACATACACCCCAACTCACGCCCTGGTGTCCAACACGCGTATAGCGGACTGGGAAGGTGTCACCGTCGCCGACCAGCATAACATAGCGCGTGCCGTGGTTCTCATAGGCGTGACGGATGACGAACTTGATGCGCTCCTGAATATCGCGGGCGTTGCTGAACCGGCCGTCGGAGATGATTGATTCCAAAGACATTATGTGACACGGCATCTCAGACATATTCTTCCAGTTCCTCAGCCACACAAGCGGAGCGCGCAGGTTGGTTGGCGTGAGCACCAGCAGCCTTGCCTCGCCCTGCAGTGGCTCGTACCACACCTCAATAGTCTGCGATCCTTGGTTGGCAGCGAAGTCCTCGGCAGTGACGGTGATTTTGTTGTGACCCTCAAAGATCAGGCCATGGATATTGGGGCCACCGATATCGTACACAGGCGGACCGTTGGCAAAGGCGAGGTTGCTGTTACGCACTTGGTTGTCATGTTCAACGCGGATTGTGACGGTCTTGAGTTGGACCGCCTCAATGACCTTGCCTTTCAGCGTGAAGGCACCCTGGTTGGCAAATGTATCAATATGCTGGCCGTCTATCGGGGTATCAATGACGACCTGAGGCCTGATGGTGTCTGGCGCTCCGGCCGGGCCTGCAGTGGTGAAGGTGAGGTCGTCAATGGTCGCGAAATAGCCGCCCTGATACTGTAATTCGACTTTGACGATGGCGTTGTTTTGCGTCTGCACGCTCATCAGGGTTGTGATGTGCTGGGGGCCCGGACCGAGCACTCGGTTTTGCTTGGTGAGTAAGTTGTTGCCGGCCCCATACGCGCGCAGCTCAGCGTTGACCTGACGGCCGCCTGTGGGACCGATCAGCCCTGCAAACATGCTCACGCGCGATTGGGGAGCGCTGAAGGTGATTGCCAGCATGTGGCCAAATTCGTCGCCAGGATGATATTCAGTGAGGGCCTTACTGCCTGACCTGGTGGCGACTTCGGGCTCAAAGACGCGCGGGTTGCCGACGAACGTCACGCCCAAATTAGTGTACTGGCTGTACACGTTCTCCCCCGCCGGCAATGTCTCAAAGTCAATGACTACATCAGCGCCAACCGATAATACCGATACAAGTAATGCAGCAAGTGTCAAGGTGTTCACACAAATGGATTTTCTCAAGATTATCGCCCCTTGCTGGCACCTACGCTCTCATAGCGCGGGATTGCCCATATGCTTTGTTCCTGGGTGTAGTATTCTCTGTTTACTGCACTGATTCCTCCTGCTACGGATCATTTCCCTAGCAGCCTGTCGGAGAACTTCTTGTCAGAGCCAACATATGTTATGATGTAGGTATGATGAAGCGATTCAAAGAGTATAGCCCGGACCAGCAGCTACTTTTGCCGCCTA
>JALGTY010000146.1 GCA_029821145.1 Candidatus Zipacnadia bacterium | reverse complement strand
GTATTCGGGAACCTAGCCGCCTCGATCACTATCCAGCAGATCGGCGCTACGGGGACAACCTCGCCTCAGCAGATGCAGGCAAGGTTCGCTCAGTACCGGCAATGCTACCCGGACATGTTTTAGCCTGGATTATTCACCAAACGCGTGGGTCAGCCTGACCTGCGCTAAGCGCAGGTCAGGTGAGAACGCGACTTGTATGTGTTTAGCGTGGAGCTTGCCGATGGCGACTCGGGCTGGAAGCTGAGAACTGAGGATACTCGGCATCCTCAGTTCTCACCTGAGCTTTGGAAACAGCACAAAGCTCAGGCCGAGCCACGCGTCAGAGATTAGTTGGCTGAATACGCTAAACAGATACAGCGACTTGTCGCGTTCTTAGCTTCCCGTTCGAGACGCTCACGGCCCTGAGCAACGTCGAAGGGTAGCCCGAGGTCATCTGATTCTTTAGTGGCAAATGTTTGGCCCGTGCAGGAATTGAGGCGTTGAGCAAAGAATGTCGCAATAAGTGGGAAGGTACCCCAGAGATCGCAAGCGTAGGAAATGTCGTGTCGGTGAGCATTACAGACTGCGGGCGGACGGAATAAGGTGGTCAGAGAACAAATGCCAAGAATTCTAGTGGTTGATGACGATCTCGAATTGCGGCAAGTGATCGGTGCTGCCCTGGCGGAATTGGGGCTTAGCTACGATGAGGCCGGCAATGGGCGGGAAGCGCTGGAGAAGCTGGGCGAGGCGAGTAGCGAGGAGATGTACGACTGCATACTTCTTGATATAGTGATGCCCGAAGTGGACGGCTGGCAGGTGCTCGAAGCGGTCAAGAGCAACCCGCTGTGGACCGAGATCCCGGTGGTCGTGCTGACGGGCTATGCCACCAGCCCCAGTGATGTGGTACAGGTCTCCAAGTACGACGGCGTGCACATGGAGAAGAAGGGCCAATTCGTTCAGACCGTCGGAGCGCTGATGAAGCGGCTGGTCAATATCGGGTAAGGCCGGTGCCAATGCACAGATGTCCCGGTCCTTCTGTCTGTAATAACTTCTTTCTTGCGAATCACTGCTGTTGTAAGGATGAGAGCACATGAAGCCGCGAGTTCTGCTGATAGGCGATTCCATTTCCATGGGCTACACGGAACCGACACAGAAACTGCTGAAGAACAAGGCCGAAGTTGAGAGGATCCCCGAAAACGGTGGCCCGACCATCAGAGGCCTGGAGTATATGTCGGCGTGGCTGGGAGACGGGGCGTGGGATATCATTCACTTCAACTTCGGTCTGCACGACCTGGCGATCATGGAGGACGGCAAGCACCAGGTTCCAATTGAAGAATATGAGCCAAACCTGCGGGAGCTGGTGAAGCAACTGCAGGCCACAGGGGCGCGGCTAATCTGGGCCAGCACGACGCCGGTGCCGCCGCCGGAGGGGGACGTCACGCTGTCCCGCGGTGATGAAGATGCAATCGCATACAACGCAGTGGCGAAACAGATCATGGACGAGAATGGGATTACCATCAACGATCTGTACGCAAAGGCACTGCCGCGGCTGGCCGAGCTTCAGCAGCCGGTGGATGTGCACTTTACCGAGCACGGCTCTGAGGTCCTGGGGGAATGGGTCGCCGCCAGCATCGAGGCCGAATTAGAAAAGTGAGAAATCAGGGACAGTCACCTATTTCTCCAGAGGAGTAGGAGTGGAACTTACAGAAATCGTAAGAAATGGGTGACTGTCCCCAATTTCCTTGCAGTGAATACTAGAAATGTGTAACAATAGAGTGCGATGGGCTGCAAATCCAATTCAAGAGGGTGGAGGTGTGGTTATGAGACGTGGTTCGACAAGCTCACCACAGGTCGGATTTACACTCATTGAGTTGTTGGTGGTGATCGCGATCATCGCGATCCTGGCGGCGATACTTTTCCCGGTGTTCGCCAGAGCTCGGGAAAAGGCACGTCAGACAAGCTGCCTCAACAACCTGAAGCAGTTGGGCCTCGGATTCGCCCAGTACATTAGCGACCACGATGACACGATACCGCTGTGGCGCAATGCGATGGGTGGCAGGCCTCCGACGAACGACGACGTTTACTGGTACAGCGAGAACACCGTGTATCCGTACATCAGAAACTGGCAGGTGTATGCCTGCCCCAGCCGTCCCGAACGCTGGCTCGGATACGGGATGAACTGCGACTATCTCGGCTACGGTTCATCGAGCGCGAAGAACCAGCGCGGCATAAAGCTAGCCGAGGTCGCCAATCCCTCCGAGACGCTACTACTGGTTGACCTCAATTCCGCCTGCGCATACAAGCCAGCGCGCTGGACCGCTGGGCCATCAGACCCGGACTGGTCCATCTACCTTTCATACAAGGCCGCGGCTTGTCACAACGGTGGGGGCAATATCGCCTGGGTTGATGGTCATGCCAAGTGGCTGCCGGCCGACAAGTACCTGTTGGACAACTCGATCTGGGACCGCAACTGAGGGGCAAGTGCTTCAGCGCGAACACGAAGCGTTCCCAGCGGGCACCTCAGGCGGCTCGGTGATCTGGCTGGCGGGGTGCCAGTCAGGTGCGGCGCGGGTTACTGTGAGTAGATAGACCTCCCCCGCGCCGGCGGCCTTCAGCGCCCGTGCGGCATCGTTGCCCGTCGCCCCCGTGGTATAGACATCATCCACCAGCAGCAGCCGCTTGCCCCGCACCAGACCTTCATCAGGTATCACGAAGGCGTTCTTCACATTGTCGCGACGCTGCTGGGGGGAAAGGCCGATCTGCGGCAGTGTCGGCTTGTGGCGCTGTATGCAGTCCTCCCACGCCGGCTTTCCTACCGCAGGAGCCAGGCCCTGGACGATCAGCGCCGCCTGGTCGAAGCCCCGCCATCTTCGGCGCTGTGGATGCAATGGCACCGGCACCAGCGCATCCACCTCCACCAGCGGCAGCGGCCATGAGTATTCGGCCTCAGCGACCATGCGCTCGGCAACCAGCCGCGCCAGAAACGGGGCAACCGAGGTCCGCCCCTTGAACTTGCAGCTTATGATGGCATGCCGCAGCGGGCCGGTGTGCAAGCCCACGGCCCGCGCCCCGTCAAGATGCGGTGCATCTGAGCGGCAGGAGGCGCAAAGCTGTGGCGGCGTGGAGACATTGGGGTCAAATGGCTGTCCGCACTGGGCGCAATACGGCTCCTCCACCAGCGTCACCTGCTGCATGCAAGCCGAACACAAACCCAGCTCCCCGACAGCGCCACATGCCTCGCACGCCGGCGGGAAGATCAGATCCATTATTTCGCGGAACGCTTTGCCGATGTCCATCATTCGGTCTGTATCTTCAAAGTCGGGAAGGCGGAATCCTGCCCGCGGGTGTTTTGTGTGTTGCCATAAGCTCTTCTAAGCCGTATCATTAGACCTCAAGTTAACAGCGCAGCTTGGTGTTGGGCTGGAACTGTAATTATGCAGATTCTTGGTTTGTGCCCCGCGGGTCCGCGATGGTAGGCGATGGCGGGATGAGAAGCCGTGGGCCGGATAGGGAACCCGAATTCTGCTTCCGCAAAATCCACCCTATTCGGCCCCTCCGAACGACAACGACTGTCGGGCTGGAAGCCCGACCTACGCGCTCAAAGGTATAGACGTTGCCTTTCGGAGGGGCCGAATGGGGGCAACCCACGCCACAAGGCGTGGGTGGGGTCCCCATCCGGCCCACAGAGCGATGAGACTGGCCCGTCCGAAAGACAACGGCAACGGCACCCTCACCCCTTTAATTCCCCTCTCCCGCAGGGAGAGGGGAAAACGGCAACAGCAATAAAGTCGGGCAGGATGCTCTGCCGTCAGGAGTGGTCATGGTGGCGAGGGGTTCAAGCATTGAGAGACATGGGCCGGATAGGGAACCCAAATTTTGCTTTGGCAAAATCTACCCTATTCGGCCCCTCCGAACGACAACGACTGTCGGGCTGGAAGCCCGACCTACGCGATGATAGACCTACGCGACGATAATTGATCACTGGCCGGAGGTATAGACTAATGCGCAAATCATGGGCAGCCGGGTTTGCCGCGCTTATCCTTATGAGTGTAGCCGCGACCTTCGCAGCGCAGGTCGAGGTGCTCCCTAACGGCGTTACTATCGCTGTGGAAGAGAACCATAGCGCACCCGTGGCGGCGGTCCGCTTCTATGTCAAAGTAGGCAGCGTTTATGAGGGCGAATACCTCGGCGCGGGGATCAGCCATTTTGTCGAGCACTGCGTGAGCGAGGGCACACCCACCCGTACCAAAGAGCAGATTGATAGTCTGAAGGAGAGCCTGGGCAACGACTGCAATGCCTACACCAGCTCCGGCCAGACCTGCTACTACCTCACCACCGCAGGCGAGTACGTGAAGCGGGCTGCGGAGCTGGTCGCGGACTATGTCTTTCATCCCAGCTTTCCGGTTGAAGCGGTCAAGACCCAGCGCGGCATCATCAAGCGGGAAATCACTATGGGCGACGATGAGCCGAGCAGGCGAATATGGAATATGTTCGCCCAGACGATGTTCAGAGTGCATCCGGCCAGATGCCGCATTATCGGCTACGAGCAGCAGTTTGATATGCTGCAGCGTGCCGATTTGGTAGCATTTCACAACGCCACCTACAAGGCTGAGAATGTCGTAGTAGTAGTGGTCGGCGACTTCGAGGGCGAAGAGGTCATGGCCTATCTCAAGCAACTGCTGGGCAGTGAGCCGAAGGCGGCGGCCAGGCGGGCCGCCCTGCCGGTTGAGCCGGAGCAGCTCGCGCCCCGGCGGCGAGTACAGACTGACGAGGGCCTGAGCCGCGCTTATCTTTTCGTCGGCTGGCGCACCGTGGACCTGTTCAGTCCCGATCTTTGTTCGCTTGATGTAGCCGCCTTCGTGCTCGGCCATGGGAAGAGCAGCCGGCTGGTATCGAAGCTGCGCGACGAACTCGGCTTGGTGGACAGCATCTCGGCATTCTCTTACACGCCATCGTATGATGCGGGCATCTTTGGCATCAGCGCCGTGCTTGATGCGGCAAATCTGCAGGCGGCTGAAGTGGCGATCGCCGAAGAGATGGCGAGGCTGGTTTCTGAAGAGGTGCCGGCAAACGAGCTGCAGAAAGTCATCACCCAGAAGGCCGCCGAGATCATCTACGCTCAGGAGACGATTGAGGGCCGAGCCACGGTGCTGGGAAGCGACCTGGTGAGCACCGGCGATGCTGACTTCAGCCGCCTCTATATTGATGGCATCCGCAAGGTCACCGCCGCCGAGGTCAGGCGCGTGGCGGCCGAATACTTCCGGCCCGAAAAGCTGAACACTGCAGTGTTAGGCCCGCCGGCGATCGCCGAGACGACAGCTACTGAGACCGAGAAGCAGCTCGTTGGCTCCGGTCAGATCGTCAGCCACCGGCTTGACAACGGAATGTTGGTGCTGGTGCAGGAGGCGCATCACAGCCCGACGGTTTCGATGCTCGCCGGCTTCAAGGGCGGCGTGCGCTACGAGAGCGAGCAGACCAACGGCCTGAGTAATCTGATGGCCGCGATGCTGACCCGGGGCACGGAGAATAGAACTTATCAACAGATTTCGACATCTATAGATGAGATGGCCGCGGTGCTGGCGCCATTTTCCGGCCGCAATACCTTCGGCCTGCAGGCGCAATGCACCAGTGACAACTTCGCGGCGGTGCTGGAGATATTCGCCGACTGCATCATGCGGCCCAGCTTCCCGCCGGAGCAACTGGAGCGCCAGCGGCAGTTGATGCTAGCCGCTATAAGTGCTCGCGCCGATGACGTGGACGCCGTTGCTTTTGACCTGCTGGCCGCGAACCTGTACCAGGCGCACCCGTACCGGATGCCGCGACTGGGCCGCGCCGAGACCGTCGCCGCACTGAGCCGCGAGCAGCTTGTGGAGTTTCACAGCCGCTACACCCGGCCCAACGGCATGGTCCTTGCCATTCTGGGCGATGTGAAGGCCGCCGAGACAATAGAACTGGTCGAGGCGCAGTTTGCTGACTTTGTCATCGGCGAGATCATGCCGCCGCCGATTCCGCAAGAGCCGGCTCCGCAGCCAGGCACCGTGAAAACTGTGGCCCGCGACCAGCAGCAGGCAATAATCGTGTATGGTTTCCCGGGGCCGACTATCAACGCAGAGGACCGCTATGCTCGCGATGTGATGACTGCGGTGCTGGCCGGCATGCCGATGCCTGGCGGCCGCTTGCATGACGCCTTGCGCGGCGCTGAGCTGGTGTATGCCACCTGGGCCTATGCCATGCCGGGCATCGAGACCGGACACTATGTCATATATGCCGGCACCGAGCCGGAAAAGGTCGCCGAGACCCGGGCGACAAGCGAGAGCGTCATAACCCAACTGGCCGCCGAAGGCCCCAGTGCGGAGGAACTGGCCCGTGGCAAGAGCATGGCCATCGCCGCCCGGCAGCTTTCCATTCAGAGCAATCTCGACCGCGCGCAGACAATCGTCTTAGACGAATTATACAAGCTGGGATTTGACAACTACCTGCAGTATGCGGAGAATATTGAAGCTGTAACCGCCGAACAGGTGCGGCAGGTGGCTGTCCAATTACTCGATATTGATACAGCGACTGTGATCGTTACCGAACCGAAGTAGTTCGTAGTGGCGACGGCAGACTCGGGCTGGAAGCCCGAGTTACGCGATAGTATCCGTGAAGCCCTGCCACGGGAAAAATGACGAAACAGGAGGACGAGGCAAAATTGAACAACAGTGTATCTGAGAGTGAATTCCTGCGCTCGGTGATCCCCGGGCAGATCGCCACGCTGAGCGCCCGTATCAGGATTGCCGAGGTCAATGCGCTGCTCGAGGCTATTCTCGAGGCCGACACCGTATTCATCGCTGGGACCGGCCGCAGCCTGATGATGCTGAAGGCCTTGGCCATGCGCCTGGTCCATCTGGGCCTGAATGCGTACGTGGTCGGGGAAACCAGTACCCCGGCAATCGTTGCCGACGATCTGCTGATCGCCGGCAGCGGCTCCGGTGTGACCAAGACCACCCTGGCCATTGTCGAGGCCGCCAAGGAGCGAGGTGCGAAGACGTGCACCATTACGGCCAACCCAAGTGGGCCGATTCCGCAGACCAGTGATCTGGTGGTCGAGATTCCGTGGCCGCTGACCAAGATCAGCGACGGCGACCAGTTCTACCAGCCACCAGGGTCACTTTTCGAGCAGTGCCTGCTGGTACTAGGCGATGATATTGTCATGCGGCTGATGAAGGAACTGGGCACCACTCCCGAAGAGATGCGTGCGCGCCACACCAAGCTGGAATAGGGGTTAGCGCCGCCAACGACCTCGGGCTGCCCTTCGACGTTGCTCCCTTCGACTTCGCTCAGGGCAGGCAGGGCCGTGAGCGTGTCGAACGGGAAGCTGAGAATGCTTACACATTCTCACCTGAACTTTGTCAACGACACAAAGCTCAGGCCGAGCCACGGATTCATGAACAAAGCGGGAGAAGCTGAGGTGATCGGTTTGCTGTTGAAACAGATATGGCAAGATATCCAGGCGACCAGAGAACGCGACCCGGCCGCCCGCAGCATTCTGGAAATCATCCTCTGCTACTCGGGGCTGCACGCCATCATCGCCCACCGCATCAACCACCGCCTGTGGGGCGCTGGCTTTCGGCTGTGGGCACGGTTCAACTCGCAGGTGGCGAAGTCCTTCACGGGCATCGAGATACACCCGGGGGCCAAGATCGGCAGCGGCTTTTTCATAGACCATGGCACCGGCACCGTCATCGGTGAGACCAGCGAAATCGCGGACGGCTGCACGCTGTTTCAAGGTGTCACCCTTGGCGG